>JANNYX010000323.1:0-4687 GCA_031410295.1 Rhodoferax sp. | reverse complement strand
TGGCCGGTGTTGAGAAAAAGATTGTGCAATTTGGTTTTGCCGATGAGGGGCACATTGCTCGGGGTGGCCGGACGCAGGCCGGTCCAGAAGCTGGCCTGCGTGGCGTCGCCCGCACCTGGAAAGAGCTGTTCCACGCGGCGCACAATGGCCTCGCAGCGCACGCGGTTCAAGTCACGGTCGTAACCATTCAATTCCGCCGTGCCGGCCACGCGCAGGCGGTCACTATTTGGCCCTGTCAGGCGCGAAAACACGAGTTTGAATTCGTCGTCGGTCAGGCTCACCTGGTGCGCCATGCGGGTGTCTTTCACCGGCATAGTCACGGAATAACCCTTGGCAGGATAAATCGGCAAACGGATGCCCAGCGGCGCGGCATAGATTGGGCTCAACGACCCCATCGCCAGCACGTAAGCGTCTGCGCGCAGGCGCTGGAAACGCCCTTCGCTGTCGGTGGCCTCGACATGGTCCAGCTCGCCGCCCACTTCGCGCAGGGACGTGATGGTGTGGCTCATGAGGAATTTCACGCCCGCCGCCTCGCACAGCTTGACCAGCTCGCGGGCGAAGCGGTTGGCATCGCCCGAGTCATCTTCGGCGGTGTAGGTGGCGCCGGCCAACTGCGCCCGGATATGGGCCAATGCGGGCTCGATCTTGACGGCTTCATCGGCGCTGATCACCTGGCGCTCGCAGCCCAGCGCGCGCATTTGCTCAGCCGGGCCCTGTGCGCCGTCAAACTCTTTTTGCGACGTGTAGAAATGCAAAATGCCTTGTGTGCGCTGGTCGTAATGCAGGCCGGTGGCGCGGCGCAACTCCTGCAGCATGGTGCGGCTGTAGGTGCCCAGGCGCACGATCTGCGCGATGTTGTGGCGGGTGCGCGCGGGCGTGCATTCGCGCATGAATTGCAGGCCCCAGAGCCACTGGCGCATGTCTGCCCGCAGGCGAAACAGCAGCGGCGCGTCTTCCTTGCCCAGCCATTGCAGCAGTTTGAGTGGCGCACTCGGGTTGGCCCAGGGCTCGGCATGGCTCACCGAGATCTGGCCGCCGTTGGCAAAGCTGGTTTCGGCTGCCGGATTCGCTTGGCGGTCCACCACGGTGACTTCGTGGCCAAGCAAGGAAAGGTAATAGGCGGAGCTGACGCCGAGCAGACCGCTGCCAAGGATGAGGACGTTCATTTGAGAACCTTTTGAAGAAGCGGTGGGCAATGAACAAGCGGTGAATGCCACATAAACAATGGCAATCCAGCGTGATCAATGCCCAGCCGCTCCCCCTGTCCTTGGTACCTGAGAGATTCACGCCCAACCAGGGTGGCTGTGCGTTTGCTCCTTCGGTGCGCCCTTTGCCTTTTTGTAAAGGCGAGGGCGGCTCTCCAGACGGCTATCAACAAAAATAGACAGTAATGGTGACCTGAGCGTTCATGGGAGTTTGCGCCTTCGGTGGACGTAACTATCGATTTGCAACACGCAAAATACTGCTACATCTCTCTCCTGTCTCAATGAATTATATTGCATGCCAATGGGCTTGGCAAGTGCGGAAAATGGCAAATGTGCTGAAAGAGATATGTGTTTACCCGTATTTTGAGGCGCCGCGTTTCGGGTGCGCGAGGCTCGATGCGGCTGGCGAGCAGGTCGGGGGCAACGGCAACAGTCGTTACTGTGCATGGACGCAGATATCTACTTTAAGTAAAGACTAAGTAAATTATTATCATTTAGGCCGTCAAATAATGGACATTATTTGCTATTATAATTATATCAATAACATTTATTTATTAAACTAATTTGATAAGTAAATCTAAATTAACAGCTTTTTTATCCGTGGTTGAAGCCGTGGTTAAAGCTGAGGTTGTGGCTGAGCCATTGGCTGATGCTGGCCAAGGCTGGTTGGCTCATTCAAACCCGCGCAGCGGTAAATTGGCACCGCGCTGCAACCAGTTTCGCGCAGAATACGGCGAGCGGCGATCGGTCGCGTGCAGCGTGTAGGCCTGGCGCGAACGGGCCGAACGGTTCGGCGCGCTGTAGTGCGGCAATAAGCCGTGCAGAATCACCAGTGAGCCTGCACTCACTTCTACGGGAATAGCCGTGGTTGTGTCGGACCACGCAGTGACATCGAGAATTTCCATGAGCACGGGGCTACGTTGGGCGGGCGTTGGTGCGGCAGGTGCGGCAGGCGCATCGGGCACGGCGGGAACGAGCGCCGACACCGGTGGCTCGGCCGTTCGCACAAAACGTTCGCGCAGCGGCCCGCGGTGCCCGCCCGGCTGCACCCAAAGGCAACCGTTTTCCAGCGTGGCATCTTCCAGGGCAACCCAGAAAGTCGTCACGGTGATCGGGGTGGTCTCGAAGAAGGCGGCGTCCTGGTGCCAGCGCACCTCGCCGCCAATGCCGGGTTGTTTGAAGATGAACATCGATTGCCAGACTTGCGGTTGCAGCAGGCCCAGATCGCGCGCCAGTTCGGCCAGCTGGGGCCCGTGCGAGAAGGCGTCAAACACCGGGTCAAGGTCATGCAGCGCGTGACCGATCTTGTTTATCGACAGCGTTTTAGCCTGTTTCAATTGCCCCGCCGCGTCAAACGCCTCTTCCTCAAAAAAGCAGCGAATGGTGTCGGCCGAGCCCAAAAAATAATCGTCGGTGGTGCGCGTTTGATCGTTTGTGGTGAAGATAGCCCGCGAGGCGGCCGGGTCAAACGCCTCGACGATGTAAAGCGCACGCGCCTGCAGCGCCGCCAGCGCGCTGGCGGGTTTGAAAGCGGGCAGCACAAGGTAACCCTCTCGGGCGTAAGCTTCTTGTTGTGTGTTGCTGAGCATGGGAGCAATCTACCAGACCGCGTGCAAAAGCAGGCACCGAAAATGTTGTGATGGCCAGTGTCCTAAGCATATTCCCTCACCACACCTACCCTTGATTCGTCATACCCTAGTACCCCGGCTCAGAAATTTCGAAACATGAAAGCGCGCTTTCGCCCCCAGGCCGGCGTTGCAAAGCCTTGCCAAAGCCACAGCTATGTCGGCGTTTTGCGCCTTGGTCTGAGCGCGAAATCATCACTATCATCTTGTTTCGAAATCTCTGAGCCGGGGCACTAGGACCATTCACGCAGGAGCCGCCATGAAGTTCATCCGCCACGCCGCATTGCTCGGGCTTGCCTTGGCGTCGCTGTCCAACACGCACGTTCTGGCGCAAGTTCTGGCGCAGGGCTTTCCCAATAAACCAGTCACCATCGTCGTGCCCTTTGCGCCGGGCGGCGGCACCGATCTGGGCGCGCGGCTGCTGGCGCAAAAGCTGGCGGCCCGATGGGGCCAGTCGGTGGTGATCGACAACAAGGGCGGCGCGGGCGGCATTGTGGGCGTTGACGCGGTCGTGCGCGCCAAGCCGGACGGCTACACCCTGCTGGTGGGCAACATCGGCACTCAGTCGATCAATCCATCGCTTTACAAAAAGCTGCCCTACGACGCGGACCGCGCCTTTGCGCCGATCTCGATGATTGCCGAGCTGCCCTTTTTTGCGCTGGCCAGCCCGAATCTGCCGGTCAAAAACATCGGGGAATTGATTGCGTTGATCAAGAAGGAGCCTGGCCTGGTCAGTTACGCCAGCTCCGGCAATGGCGGTTCGCCGCACCTGTCGGGTGAAATTTTCCAGGCCTTGAGCGGCACCAAACTGCTGCATGTGCCTTACAAGGGCGGCGGCCCGGCCATGACCGACCTGATGGCAGGGCACGTCAACCTGCTCTTCGCCTCGGTGCTCGAATCCATCGGCCACGTCAAAGCCGGCAAGCTCAAGGCCCTGGCGGTGACCACCAGCACCCGCTCGGCCGCCATGCCCGAGGTGCCCACCGTGGCCGAAAGCGGCCTGCCCGGGTTTGACTCTGGCTCCTGGCTGGCGCTCTTGGCGCCGGCGGGCACGCCGCCCGAGCTCGTCAACAAAATCGCCGCCGACGTAAAGGCCGTGCTGGACGACGAAGCCACGCGTCAGGCGTTAATTCAGCAAGGCGCCAATCCCAGGAGCAGCACGCCCGCGCAATTGGCCGCGCTGATTGAGTCCGACCGCAAGCGATACGCCAAGATCATTGCCGAGAAAAACATCAGCATCGACTGAACTGCCTCCCACCATGACCGACCCGACCACCCTCACGTCGCCCCAAGCCACGGGCGCAGAACACGACCAAGCCACAGGCGCCCATCGAAAGACGTATGCAGAGTTCAGATCTGCCCGCTGGTTCGCCCCGGACGACCTGCGCTCTTTCGGCCACCGCTCGCGCGCCATGCAGCTGGGTTACGGCCCCGAAGACTGGGCGGGCAAGCCGATCATCGGCATCGTCAACACCTGGAGCGATCTGGGCACCTGCCATGGGCATTTCAAAGCCCGCGTGGAGGACGTGAAGCGCGGCGTCTTGCAGGCCGGCGGCATGCCGTTCGAGCTGCCTGCGCTGGCGCTGCCTGAGGTGATGGTCAAACCCACCACCATGCTTTACCGCAACCTGCTCGCGATGGAAACCGAAGAGCTGCTGCGCAGCCACCCGGTCGACGGCGCGGTGTTGATGGGCGGATGCGACAAGACCACGCCGGGTCTGATCATGGGCGCGATCAGCGCCGGCATGCCGAGCATCTACGTGCCCGCCGGCCCGATGCTGCGTGGCAACTACAAGGGCAAGACGCTGGGCTCGGGCGCCGACGCCTGGAAGTACTGGGACGAGCGCCGCGCCGGCA
>JANNYX010000322.1:0-7473 GCA_031410295.1 Rhodoferax sp. | reverse complement strand
ACTTGAAGCGATGGCACAAGGGCGATTACTGGTCGCGTCTGACGTCGGTGGTCACAAAGAACTCATAAAAAACGGCCTTACTGGGGTTCTCTTTAAGGCCGGTGATGCAAACGCCTTGGCTCAAGCGGTTGTCAAACTGTTGGCTTCGAGTGAAACCTGGTTCGCATTGCGCCAGGCCGGCCGACAATTCGTAGAGGAAGAGCGTAATTGGACGGTTAGTGTTGCGAATTACAAGAGCGCTTATTCGCGCCTGGCCAAACCAGCACTGGCGCAGGTAAAGGGATGAGCAGCTCCGAATGGGCGGGGCGCCGAATCGGATTGATCGGCCCACTGCCGCCACCCTCTGGTGGCATGGCAAACCAGACCAGGCAGCTTTCGAAATTGCTTGCCGCAGCTGGCGCGAGCGTGACACTTGTTCGGGTAAATGCTGCCTATAGACCTCAATGGGTCGCTCATTTGCCGATTCTAAGAGCACTCTTCAGGCTTGTGCCGTATCTTTGCGAACTATGGCAAGCGGCAGGGCGATGTGAAATTTTTCACGTTATGTCCAACTCAGGTTGGTCATGGCACCTGTTTGCCGCCCCTGCGGTTTGGTTTGGTCGACTGCGAGGCGCCGCAGTGGTAATCAATTATCGCGGTGGCGAGGCCGATGAATTTCTGCGCCGTTCAAGTCGATTGGTGCGATTCACCATGCGCCGTGCCAACGCCCTGATCGTGCCCTCCGGGTTCCTGAAAACTGTATTTGCCCGCTATCGGATTGCCTCGGAAATAGTGCCCAACATTGTTGATCTGGACCGATTTTCCCCAAACACTGAGCGTCAACACAGCGCGCCGCATCTGGTGGTGGCCAGAAATTTGGAGTCCCTTTATGACAACGAAACCGCCATTCGTGCGTTTTCAATTTTCAAACAGACATTCCCTGAATCAAATCTCACGATTGCAGGCAGTGGTCCAGAGGAGAAAAACCTGCGACTGCTTGTTGCTCAACTCGACCTGGGTCGACATGTGCGATTTTCCGGGCGCCTGGAGCCCGAGGAGATGGCTGCACTTTACCGTGAGGCAGATCTAATGCTCAACCCGAGTTTGGCAGACAACATGCCAAATTCCCTGCTGGAGGCGTGGGCCAGCGGTTTGCCTGTTGTGAGCACCAATGTGGGGGGCATTCCCTACATGACAACCGACGGACTGAACGTGTCGCTGGTGCCGCCGGGAGAGCCCGCAGATATGGCCCAAGCTTGCATCCAACTCATGGTGAATGAGGACTTGCGGCGCGAGAGGTGTCGTGCCGGCTTGCTTGAGGCGCAACGTTACACTTGGAAAAACGTCCAACCAGTATTGTTGGATGTCTACCTTCATGCCATGAAAACAAAGCGATAAGCAATTGGTAATTTGATGGGTTTTTATACCTCTTTAGTTTCGTCAGTGTTGTTCCCCTTGCAGGAGCGCCTGAAGCGCCATGACACCGTGGCTGTGCTCCGCAACATGGAGGATGTTCAATGGTGGGTGCCTGAACGGGTTGTTGAATTTCAACTGAAAAGGCTTCGCGCGCTCTTACAGGATGTTGGTCAGCATGTTCCGTATTTTCGAAGCCTGTTCGCGGAAATTGGTTTTGTTCCGGAAGATTTGACGGCCACCAGCGACCTGCAGTGCTTGCCGTTTCTCACGAAACCGCTAATCCGGGCAAATACGGAATTGCTCAAACACGAGCATGCCCAAGGGCTTTCCCGGTTCAACACCGGCGGCTCCTCCGGCGAACCGCTGATTTTTTTCATTGGCGATAAACGCGTGAGCCACGATGTTGGCGCCAAATGGCGTGCCACGCGGTGGTGGGATGTTGACATCGGCGACCCAGAAATCGTCGTCTGGGGTTCGCCAATAGAACTGGGTAAGCAGGACCGCGTCAAAATGTGGCGGGATCGCCTGATGCGCACCCGGCTTCTGCCGGCGTTCGAAATGTCAGAACGAAAACTCGACCAATTCATTGCCACCATCCGTGACGTAAAACCCCGTATGTTGTTCGGGTACCCTTCGGCGCTGACACACATTGCGCAGCATGCGCGCAAGCGAGGTGTTGCGATGAGCGACCTTGGTATCAAAGTGGCGTTTGTTACCTCCGAACGCCTTTACGATCACCAGCGCGAAACCATTGGCCAAGTGTTTGGCTGCAAAGTTGCCAATGGATACGGTGGCCGTGATGCGGGGTTTATCGCCCACGAGTGTCCCAGCGGCTCCATGCACCTTACAGCGGATGACATCGTCGTTGAAATTGTCGGTGACGATGGCAAGGTTCAGCCTGCGGGTAAAGCTGGAGAAATTGTGGTCACCCACCTATCGACCAACGACTTCCCATTTATCCGATACAGAACGGGTGACATCGGTGTTCTTGGCACAAACCGGTGCGCATGTGGACGGGGCTTACCGGTGCTGCAGGACATACAGGGAAGAAGTACCGACTTTGTGGTCGCTTCAGACGGCACGGTGCTTCACGGACTCGCTTTGATCTACATTTTGAGAGATCTTCCGGGCGTCAACTCCTTCAAGGTTATCCAGGAATCGCGAGCCCTGACCAGGGTGTTGCTGGTCACCGACGACAAATTCAACGCCAGCCTTTTGCCGACAATACAGCAAGGATTCAAACAACGGCTCGGAGATGATGTTTCAATTGAAGTCAGTCTTGTGGACATGATTGCCGCCGAGAAATCAGGCAAATTTCGCTACATCGTCAGCCATGCGTGACATCCTGGTCGTCGCCATTGTGATTCTTGGCTGCCTGGCGGCGCTCAGGCGGCCGTGGATCGGGGTCATGCTGTGGACGTGGCTGAGCATCATGAATCCGCACCGCTACACGTATGGATTCGCCTACACCGCACCGCTTGCTGCGGCAACGGTCATTGCCACGCTGCTCGGAATGGCAATGGCCACCAAAGGCCGCGAGTCGCCCTTTAAAGGCACCCCAGTCATCTGGTTTGCAGTATTCGTTTTTTGGATTAGCTTGTCATGGCTTGTAGGACTCGACCCAACGAATGATTACGATCAATGGAAAAAGGTCATGAAGGTCGATGGCATGATCTTCGTCGCCCTGATCCTGCTGAACTCCAAGAAGCATATTTTCGCGTTGATGTGGGTATGCGTTGGGTCGTTGGCCATTCTCGGCGTCAAAGGCGGGCTTTTCACCATCCTCACCGGTGGTGGCCACAGAGTGTGGGGACCGCCGGGCTCGTTCATTTCGGACAACAATGAATTCGCGCTGGCTTTGGTCATGACCATCCCGTTGATGAGATTTCTCCAGCTTCAACTGGTCAGCAAATGGGGCCGTTTGGCCATGATGGGAGGCATGTTTTTGGTTGCGGCAGCATCGCTGGGCTCGCAGTCTCGCGGCGCCCTCCTGGCCATCGGAACCATGGCGGCCTACCTTTGGTGGAACGGAAAAAACAAAATTCAGATCGCCATGTTGTTGGTTCTGGCGACCGTCCCTCTGGTGATGTTGATGCCGGAATCGTGGTTTACCCGCATGTCGACGATCAACACCTACGAAGACGACCGCTCCGCTTTGGGGCGGTTCAGTGCCTGGTGGAGTGCCTGGAACAGCGCCTTTCACTATCCCTTCGGCGTCGGCTTCAATGCGGCCCGTCCAGAGTTGTTCGCTCAATATTCGCCCTACCCGGATTTCGTGTTTGCAGCGCACAGTATCTATTTTCAGGTTTTGGGCAATCACGGATTTATCGGTCTCGCCATTTTCCTTATTACGTTTGTTGTCACCTGGCGTTGGGCCGGCTGGTTGCGCACACAGAAGTTTCAGTCGCCTGAAGCCCGCTGGTGCAATGACTTGGGCGCGATGTGCCAGGTGGCATTGGCTGGCTACGCGGTAGGCGGCGCATTTTTAAGCCTTGCCTATTTTGACTTGCCCTACAACATTTTGGTCATGGTGGTGCTGACGCACCGTTGGGTCGAGAAAAAAGCCTGGGCCACCGAGCCAAAATATGTGTCTGGCTGGCGGACCATTCCCGGTCTTGCCATGGGGCGAAAAGCGGCCTGAATGCTGGTCAAACCACTTTTGCGCCGAGCCTCGCCACAAGGCGCAGGCGCCCGCCTGTCCGTGCTGATTTTTCACCGCGTATTGCCACAGGTTGACCCGCTCTTCCCGGATGAAGTTGACACCCGTCGTTTCAACCAGATTTGTGAATGGGTGAAGCAATGGTTCAATGTGTTGCCGCTGGACGCCGCAGTGGCCCATTTGCGCGGTGGAACACTTCCCGAGCGGGCTGCCTGCATCACGTTCGACGACGGCTATGCAGATAATTTTCACGTGGCGCTGCCAATTCTCAAAGCGCACGGGCTCTCGTCGACGTTCTTTATTGCCACTGGGTTTTTGGATGGCGGCCGGATGTGGAACGACACCATCATCGAGTCTGTGCGCGCCTGCAAACTGCCACAACTCGACCTTCAGGCAATGGGCTTGGGAGTGCATAAGGTCGCCAGTGCGACAGAAAAGCAGGCGGCAATTTCTGCGCTGATTGGACAAATCAAGTACCGGTCTGTTGAGGATCGGGTTAGCACCACGCGGGCCATCGCCGCGCAGGCGCGGGTCCAGCCGACTGACAATTTGATGATGACGTCGAATGAAGTCAAACAGATGCGCCAGGCCGGTATGCAAATTGGCGCCCATACGGTGAACCATCCAATCCTGGCCCGGTTGTCCGGGGAGGAGGCGCGCCGTGAAATTCTTGAAAGCCGTGAAACACTGGAATGTCTTTTGGGTGAGCGGGTTGGACTCTTCGCCTATCCCAACGGTAAACCGGGCGAGGACTACACACCCGACACGGTGGCGCTAGTGCGTGAACTCGGGTTTGATGCGGCAGTCAGCACCCGCTGGGGTGTGTCTGGTGCAGATGCTGACCTGTTTCAACTCCGTCGTTTTACGCCGTGGGATAAGACGCGCGTCAGGTTTGGTTTGCGAATGGCGACAAATCTGTTTCGAGGTTAATGTGACTGCCTGTTGTTTGTTCGATGCTCAGATCACGGCGGCTCAAAACTCAAATCGACAAATTGTTGAAGTGCTTGCCCTCGCCTTGAGTGAAGTGTTGGCAACGAACAAGGAGATATCGTTTCAGTTGTGCCTTTCGGTCGCTGTTAGGAAACCTAAGGCTCGTTTAAAACACCGGCAACGGCGCGCACAAACAAGCTGACGCCAAGTCTATTGAAATGGCTATCGTACGGTCCGATCTCGAGTTTGAGCGACGAGCGGGTCAAATGCTCCCGAAACAAGGGCTCAGTATCAATCACGATCACCTCTGCGGCCCGCGCCAGTTGAATAAAGCGGTCGCGCGCCGGGTCCGAAGGTTTTTGGCCGCGATTGAGCGCAATTCGGTCACTGTCCACAACGATTACCAGCCGACCAGAGATGTGCGGCTTGACGCGTTTAAAAAAAGCCTGGGTAACGGCGTCAACCTCGGGCATGGCGCTAGGCGATGAACCGGAAGCGCGAGCCGGCAGCGTGCTGACGGATGCTCCGGTCTGTGTTCCAGCCGTCGGACGCCATATTTTTTGGGCACTGAACTTGAGCTGGCTGACAAGGTACTGCGCCAACGCGGAGCGACGCACGATGCGTTTCACCCCATCAGGCGCAGGCAGCGTGTCGTTGCGCAGTGCCAATGTTTTGGGATCCAAGCAAGCACCATTGACATTGCCCGAACCACACAAGGACTGCTGCACGTCGCCGCGCTCCATCAAAACAACAAAGTCCCTGGTTCCGAACCGTTCGTGGGCATACCGTATGCGTTCAGCGTAATCAAGGAGGGAGGTGCCCGGGTTTCCCATGGCGTACACCGGTCGGGTTCCCAACGCGCGCTCAAGTTGTGCGCCGGGCCGGTCAGCGGCGGGAAGCATTGAAGCCTCGATAAAGCTGTCGCCGATCAACGCCACCGCCTGCTCGTTCCGCACAAAATCCCGACTCGCCACATAACCCAGGTTGTTCGCCTCAACAGTCTGCGCGTTTCGAAGATCCCATCCCGTCGAAGTGTTCCACCGATGGTGAGACGGATATGTGAGGATCAGAGGATCCGTGTAATAGCCAGTTTCTGTTGAAGTTGATACCGGAAGGACCCGAAACAGGAGTTCAAGCGCCAATACAAGCCCTATCACTCCGGCCAGCCACCATGCCGCCAGTTTCTTCATTTCAAAAATTGAAGTAAATAAATGCACTGACTGAATCCCGCGTGGTATTGAGCACCAGCAGGAATGCCACAGCAACAAAACTTGCACCTGAGGTGAGCGACATGGCTGCTGGCCGGGTATTACAAATTGCCAGCAACCGGTTGCCGATTTGATTGCTGTTGGGCGCGACAAACGCTATTCCTGCCAACAGGCAACACCACATGAAGCCATTCGACAGCCTGAGCCCGTCATTCCAAAGTAGGGTGTGGATTTGCGTGAACGCCCCCGGTTGGACCATGCTTCGCAGCATTAAGTCGGCGCCTGACAGCGTTTCTGCCCGAAACAGCACCCAGGCAACAATCACCGACACCATGGTTACCAACCAGGCCAGCAATGAAAAAAGACGGCTGCGATCCAGCCGGTGGGTCAATGCCTGTCCACACAAAGCCCTGAAGCCATGGTTGACGCACAAGTAGAGGCCGTGCAGGAAGCCCCAAATAACAAATGACCAGCTGGCACCATGCCATAAGCCGCCCAACACCATGGTGGTCATCAAATTTGCATAGCGGCTGAAAACGCCGTGTCGGTTGCCCCCAAGTGCGATGTACAGGTAGTCGCGTAAAAACTGGGAAAGCGACATATGCCATCGACGCCAGAACTCGCTGATATTGGTGGCCTGATAGGGTGAGTTGAAATTGAAGGGCAGCCGCACGTTGAGCATCCACGACAGCCCGATCGCCATGTCAGAGTACCCTGAAAAATCGAAATACAGCTGAAATGTGTAGGCGCCGGCGCCGAGCCAGGCTTCCAGAAAATCCGGGGAAACGCCTGCGTCGGCTGCCTTGAAAATGGCGTCGGCGTAGGGACTCACGCCGTCAGCCAAAACCACCTTCTTGAACAGGCCCATCGCAAAAATGGCCAGCCCGGCGGTGAAGTTTGCCGCATTGAAACGGTAGGTTGCCGCTTGCCTGAACTGCGGCATCATCTGCGCGTGGTGCAGCACCGGCCCGGCAATCAGGTGGGGAAAATAAGTGACAAACAGGCCATAGTGAACAAAGTTGCGCTCTCTCACGCCCTTGCGCCAGGTGTCGACCAAGTACGCGATTTGTGTAAACGTAAAAAACGAGATCCCGATCGGCAGAATCACGCGGCCAATGTTCCAGTCCGTTGCCAGTGCGGCGTTGAGGTTGTCGACGAAGAAGTTGGCATATTTGTAGTAGCTCAGCAGTGCGAGATTCGCCGTGACGCCGAATACAAGCCATCGCTTTGAGTTTGAAACTTTCGCGGGATTGTCCGAGTCGGCCAACGAAGCGATTCTTG
>JANNYX010000321.1:0-3275 GCA_031410295.1 Rhodoferax sp. | reverse complement strand
GGTACCTGTCGGTTGACGACTTGAAGGCTGAGCGCACCCTTTGCGATCCGGGCCCGGCAGGAATGCCCTATCAGTAAAGCGACGGGAATTGCGCCACGCCTTGCAAAATGCAAGTGCAGGGTGACACTTTTTGGCAGCCCTGGAACCAATCGCTCAAGAACCCAGCAGTTCTTACACTTTTTTGTGACGCACCGCACAAATTAAAAACCAAATGGCCTGGCACGGCGATTGCTGCATCTGATGGTCAGTCTTTCGCGGGTTTCAACCAAACCCACTCCGTGCCCAAATTTCAAAGCGTGTTGCAGATGTAAATTCTGCACACCTTTCTTGCCTGGCACTTATCCGATCTCCATTGGAGTTGACGCACGTGCCACCGCAAGAAATACATCAAATCAGTCGGCAAGCCATAGAGGCGCGCGAATTCGTGTGGGCCCTGGGCTCCGTGTGTGCCTTGCACGGCAAGCCGTTTGACGCCCAATTGGCGCTGCGTCAATACGTACCACCGTATTCCACCGCCAGCCTGCTCAAGGCAGTGCGGGCATCGGGCTTCAACGCCACGCTGCAAGACACCCGCCTGGCCGACCTTGAAGGGGTTCGCGCCACCGCCCTTTTGTTCCTCAACGATACCTCCAAGCAAGCCCTGGGCTTGTTGGTGCGGGTTGCGGCCGGTCAAGTCACCTGGATCCCGGCGCTCGGCCATGAGCCCATCATCCAAAGCCTCGCCGAGGTGCAAGCGCGCTTCACCGGCCAGGCGCTCTTGCTGCAAGTTGAAGCCCAGCGCATTGCCGACCCGGACCAACTTCAAGGTGCGCAAGGCCATCCGGCCCAGAGAAACTTCGGCTTCCAATGGTTTGTGCCGGAGCTGTTGCGTCACAAATCAGTCTGGCGTGATGTCTTGTGGGCCAGCCTGGTTCTGCAGCTGCTGGCCCTGGGCTTGCCACTCTTCACCCAGGCCATCATCGACAAAGTCGTGGTGCACCGCACTCAAAGCACCCTGATCGCCCTGGCCGTGGGCATGGGCATCTTTTTGGCGGCCACGGCCATTCTCAGTTGGGTGCGGCAATACCTCGTGCTGCACACTGGAAACCGGGTCGACGCCGTGTTGGCGGACAGCGTGTTTGAGCATTTGTTCAAGCTGCCGCCCAGGTATTTTCAGCACCGTCCAACCGGTGTGGTGGCGGCGCGCCTGCATGGGGTGGAGACGATTCGGGAGTTTGTCAGCTCTACCGCGGTCACCTTGATTCTGGATGTGCCCTTCTTGTTGATCGCCATGGCCATCATGTTTTATTACTCGGTGCCGCTCACCCTCATCGCCCTGGGTATCCTGGCCATCATCGGCCTCATGTCGGCCTTGATTGCGCCGGTGTTTCAAACCCGTTTGAACGAGCAATTCCAGCTCGGCGCCCGCAACCAGGCCTTTTTGACCGAATACATCGGTGGTTTTGAAACCGTCAAAAGCCTGCAACTGGAACCCCAGCTGCAGGCCAAATATTCCGGCTACCTGGCCACCTACCTGCAATCGGCGTTCCAGACCAAACAGATCGGCAACACCTACAACGTGATCGCCACCACGCTGGAGCAACTGCTCACCCTGTTGATCCTGCTGGTGGGCGCCTGGATGGTGATGAACCCGCCGGCCGAGACGAAAGACGTGTTCACCATCGGCATGCTGGTGGCCTTCCAGATGTTTGCCGGGAAACTGAGCCAACCCATGATGCGCCTGGTCGGCCTGTGGCAACAGTTCCAGCAAGCGCGCCTGGCGGTAGACCGCCTGGGTGACTTGATGAACGCGCCCGCCGAGCCCTACAGCCTGCAACCCAACCGCCATACCAGCGCCCAAGGGCAAATTGACATCACCGGCCTGGCCTTTCGGTATGCCGACGACCTGCCTTTTCTCTTTGAAAACCTCAACGTCGCCATTGCCCCGGGCCGCACCATTGCGCTGATGGGCCCAAGCGGCACAGGCAAGAGCACCCTGGCCAAGTTGTTGCAGGGTTTTTATGTGCCCAGCAGCGGCCAAATCAAAGTCGACGGCATTGATGTGCGCCACCTGAGCGCCAACGAACTGCGCGCCAACTTCGGTGTGGTGCCCCAAGAAACCGTCTTGTTCTCGGGCACGATTTATGAGAACCTCAGCCTGGCCAACCCCCACGCCAACTTTGAGCAGGTGGTGCAGGCCTGCAAGATGGCAGAAATCCATTCCACCATTGAAGCCCTGCCGCAGGGTTACCTAACCCCGATTGGTGAACGTGGCGCCGGTTTGTCAGGCGGGCAAAAACAGCGCCTGGCGATTGCCCGGGCCTTGCTCAAGCGGCCCAAGGTGCTGATTTTTGACGAAGCCACCAGTGCGCTGGATGCCGAAACCTCAGAACACTTCGCCCAAACCATCAACCAGCTCAGGGGCAAGGTGACCATGCTGTTCATCACCCATGCCTTGCCCAAGAGTTTGAAGTTTGATGAAGTGATTCACCTGAGCAAAGACGGGGCGCGCCAACTCAATGCGCTTGCCACGCCTCTGCCCGCCAAAGCCGCCTAAGCCGCCTAAGCCGCCTAAGGCCACTTCACTTCGCCTGACTTCGCTTCCGGAACAACCAGAGAAAACCATGCCCATTCGATTTGCCACTTTAGAAGACCTGCCTCAGTTGCTGGCGTTGGGCGAGCGTATGCACGCGCTCACCCGCTTCAAGGCGCACCCGTTTGAGCGCGAGAAATTGGCGCAAACGCTCAGCGCCATCATCGCCCAGGGGCAAGGCAAATATGCCTTCTTGGTGGCGGCCAATTCAAAAGCCCAGGTGGCCGGCATATTGATTGGCGTGATGGAGCAACACATCTTCAGCCCCGGCTGGTGCGCCAGCGTCATGCATTACGACGTCTTGCCCGAAGCGCGTGGCGGCGGTTACGCAGTGCGCCTGCTCAAGGCCTTTGAGCAATGGGCCAAAAACCGCAAGGCGATGGAGATCAATTTAGGCGTCAACAGCGGTGGCGACTTCGCGCGCGTCGGCAAGTTTGCACAACGCATGGGGTACAGCAAGATTGGGGAAAACTATGCGCTGCAGGTTTGATGGCGGGCAGCATTTTTGGGGCACCGCATGAATACTACTAAATTAATAGCATACTATCTATATTCTTTGTAGGCCTTAAGTCGATTTGACCGTGACACTTTGAAAACTGGGCCCTGGAAGGCCTTTGGAGCGATGACATGGAAATCCTGAAAACCCTGCTCACCAATTCCGTCGCGTGCATTGTCCTTGTGCTGATGTCGAGTCAGCCGGCCA
>JANNYX010000320.1:0-2037 GCA_031410295.1 Rhodoferax sp. | reverse complement strand
CCACGATCAGCGGAAACTTGCGCTTTTCCAGAGCTTCTTTCAAGCGCCAGTAAATGATGGGGTGTTGCTCCGGCAGGTTGGAGCCGAACGCCATCAGGCAGTGGGTGTGCTCAAAATCACCGTAGCAGCCCGGTGGGCCGTCGGAGCCGAATGAGCGCTTGTAACCCGACACCGCCGAGGCCATGCACAGCGTGGTGTTGCCGTCGTAGTTGTTGGTGCCGATCTGGCCGCGCACCAGTTTTCCCAGGGTGTAGAACTCTTCGGTCAGCAACTGGCCGGTGGAGACCACGGCGAACGCATCGCGGCCGTACTTGGCCTGGATTTCCTTGATTTTCCCAGCGGTTTTGTCCAGCGCCGCGTCCCAACTGCTCGGCGCAAACGGCAGATGCGCTTTCTCACGCATCAAGGGCATGGTGCCGCGCCCTGGGCAGTTGAACAGTTCGTGTTCCAGCAGGCCCTTGATGCACAGCTTGCCGCGATTCACATCGGCCCCGGCGTGGCCACGGCTGGTGACGATTTTCCCCGCGTCGTTCAGGCCAATTTCAATCGAGCAGCCGGTCGAGCAGTAGTTGCAGGTGGTGTATTTCCACTCCTTGACTTGCTTGGCGGGGATCGAGATGGGTTTGCGATGGGTGCGGCCAAATAGCATGTTGATTCCGATCCTTGTGATTCAGGAGGCTGTGGCTACTTTGCGCGCGGGGCCGGCGACTGGGCGGACCAGGTCAATGGCATGGTTTGCCAGTTCGGCGGTGTTGAGCGACACCACACCGTCCTCCACCTGCACGGCAAACTTCGGCGTGCAACCTTCGTCGGGCGCTTTGGCGCAGCCATCCGTCAGGCCGATGTTCCAGTTGTGCAGCGGGCAGGCCACACTCTCGCCGTGCACGATGCCTTGCGACAGCGGCCCGCCTTTGTGCGGACAGCGGTCTAAGAGGGCAAACACTTTGTCGTCTGAATTGCGAAACACCGCCACGTCCAGGCCCTTGGCGCGCGACACCCTTCTGGCACCCAATACTGGGATGTCGGTGACGAAACAAATTTTCTTCCAGTCGGTCATGATGCTATATAAATAGTAGCTAACAAGTGAATAAACTAGACGGCCTATTGCTGATTTACTTGCATGTTTTTGAAACAGGGAGTTGCAAGCGGCTTGCAGCGGCGCCAGGCGGCACTGGTGTCAAGCGGCGATGGCGTCAAACTGGCGCGTGTCCACCGCCGCCTTGTCCAATTCAAACCATGGATCGGGTTCGCCATCGAGCGCGAACTGCAGGCGCTCCCACAGCGCTTTACGGCCCTCGGGGTCCTCCAGAACGCGCTTCTTCACGTAGTCAAGCCCGACCCGGTTGACGAAATGCACGGTGCGCTCCAGGTACCAGCCTTCCTGGCGGTACAACTCGCAAAACGCGCCGGTGTATTCCAGCACTTCGGCGGGAGTTTTGAGCTTGGTGAAGAAGTGCGCCACCTCGGTTTTGATGCCGCCGTTGCCGGCCACATACATTTCCCAGCCGCTGTCTACGCCGATGATGCCGACATCCTTGATGCCCGCCTCGGCGCAATTGCGCGGGCAGCCGCTCACGGCAAACTTTACCTTGTGCGGCGCGTACATGCGCCACATGGCGCGTTCCAGGTCTTTGCCCATCTGCGTTGAGTCTTGCGTGCCCATGCGGCACCACTCGCTGCCGACGCAGGTTTTCACCGTGCGCAGGGCCTTGGCGTAAGCGTGGCCGCTGGGCATGCCGATGTCTTTCCACACCGCCTGCAGGTCTTCTTTTTTCACGCCGAGCAGGTCGATGCGTTGCCCGCCGGTGACTTTCACCGTCGGAATCTTGTATTTGTCCACGGCGTCGGCGATGCGGCGCAACTCGCTGGCGGTGGTTTCGCCGCCCCACATGCGCGGGATCACCGAGTAAGTGCCGTCTTTCTGGATGTTGGCGTGGCTGCGTTCGTTGATGAAGCGGCTCTGCGGGTCGTCTTTCGCCTCTTTGGGCCAGCTTGAAATCAGGTAGTAATTGACAGCCGGGCGGCAGCTTGAACAAC
>JANNYX010000319.1:0-2485 GCA_031410295.1 Rhodoferax sp. | reverse complement strand
CCAGCGCGCGGCGTGCCAGCTCCAGCACGGCGACCAGCTCGGCGCGTTTGGCGGGCCCCAGGCCCTTGACGCGTTTAAGGTCGTCAGCACTGGCGTTCAGGAGGCCGGCAATGCCGTCAAAACCACCCATGCCCCCAACTCCGTCACCACCATCATCCGCGGCGCCGTTCTTTTTCAAATGCAGCAATTCGCTGGCCAGTTGCAACACGCCTTTGCCTTTGATGCCGGTTCGCAGCAAGAGCGCCAGCAACTCGGTGTCGCTGAGGGCGCCGGCGCCGCGCGCCAGCAGCTTTTCGCGCGGGCGGGCGTCGGCGGGGAGGTTTTTGAGGGACATGGCACTTCGGGTCAAATGGGCCGGCAGGGCCGTTGGCGGGTTTCTACAATAGGGGTCAGTTTATCGAGAGATTTATCAGCCCATGACGACCCACCAAGCCTGTGTCCAGCCAGGCTCTTTTTTGACCCTGCACTACCGCCTGGCGGGCCCCGCCGGCGACATCATCAACACCTTCAGCGGCAAACCGGCCACACTGTCCCTGGGCGCAGGGGAATTGTCGCCCGCCGTCGAGCAGTGCCTGATGGGCCTGGAAGAAGGCCGGCGCGCCACCTTCGAGCTGCCGGCAGGCAGCGCCTTTGGTGATCGCAAAACGGACATGGTGCAGTGGGTTGCCCGCAAGTTGCTCAAGACCCTGGGTGACCCGCTGGAGGTGTACCGGGTCGGTGACGTGGTGCAGTTCCCCACGCCCGACGGGCAGTCGCAGTATGCCGGGGCGGTGCTTCAGGTCAAGGCGGACGAAGACGGCGCCCTGCAAAGTGGCGCTGTGTTGTTCGACTTCAACCACCCGCTGGCTGGCCAGCCGGTGACGTTTGAAGTTGAACTGATCGGTGTTTTATGAGCGCGGACGGGTCAAATCCGGCCCAACTTGAAATCGTTTTAGCCGAGCCGCGCGGCTTTTGCGCCGGTGTTGACCGGGCCATTGAAATTGTCGAACGGGCGCTGACGAAATTTGGCCGCCCGATCTACGTCCGCCACGAAATCGTGCACAACACCTACGTGGTCGACGACCTCAAGTCCAAGGGCGCGATTTTTATTGAAGACCTGAGCGAGGTGCCGCCTGGCGCCACCCTGGTGTTCAGCGCCCACGGTGTCAGCAAGGCGGTGCAGGAAGAAGCCAAAGCGCGCGGTTTCCAGATTTTTGACGCCACTTGCCCCCTGGTGACCAAAGTGCACGTGGAAGTCGCCAAACTGCATAAAGAGGGCTTTGAATTCATCATGATCGGCCACAAGGGCCACCCGGAAGTCGAAGGCACGATGGGCCAGCTCGAAAGCGGCATCCATCTGGTTGAAGACGTGGCAGACGTCGCCCAAGTGCGCCCGCGCCAGACGGAAAAACTCGCGGTGGTGACGCAAACGACGCTCAGCGTCGATGACGCGGCCGAAATCAGTGCGGCGGTCAAAGCGCGCTTTCCGCAGGTGCGTGAACCCAAGCAGCAAGACATTTGTTACGCCACGCAAAACCGGCAAGACGCGGTGAAAGTGCTCAGCCCGCAGGTCGATATCTTGATCGTGGTCGGCAGCCCGACGAGTTCGAACAGCAATCGCTTGCGTGAGCTGGCCGCCAAGCTGGGGACGGAGGCCTATATGGTCGACGACGCCAGCGAGCTGAAAGAGTCGTGGTTTGAAGGCAAATTGAAAGTCGGCCTCACGGCCGGCGCGTCGGCGCCCGAGGTGTTGGTGAACCAGGTGATCGAACGCATCAAGGCGCTGGGGGCGGTGTCGGTGCGCAAGATGCCGGGCATTGAAGAGACCATCAAATTCCCGCTGCCCAAGGGCTTGAAGCTCGATGCGCAAGGTCAGGCGATTGACATGGGTGATAGCCAGCTGCATCAACTCACATGAACCGCCCATGACCGAACGCTACAAAATTGAGAGCTGCTTGCGCACGTTCCACCTGGGCTACAGCCACTTTATTCGTCAAACACCGCTGTGGAAGCTGCCGGGCAGCGCATTGGGCGTCAATTGCGCCGAGGTCTGGCTCAAGCTCGAACACCTGCAGACCGGCGGCAGCTTCAAGGCGCGCGGCATGCTGAACCGGCTGTTGTCGAACCCGATCCCCGACAGCGGCGTGATTGTGGCTTCAGGCGGCAACGCGGGCATCGCCACGGCGGCAGCGGCGAAAGAGCTGGGTGTGCGCTGCGAGGTGTTTGTGCCCGAGGTATCGAGCCCGGCCAAGCGCGCGCGGCTGGCCGCGCTGGGCGCAACCGT
This sequence comes from Rhodoferax sp., assembly GCA_031410295.1. GTDB lineage: Bacteria > Pseudomonadota > Gammaproteobacteria > Burkholderiales > Burkholderiaceae_C > JANYCG01. The sequence continues at coordinate 222 of JANNYX010000319.1, read as the reverse complement.
GGTCGTTGGCGGTGCCGGCTATGCCGATGCGCTGCAGGCCTGCGTGCTGCGTCAGCAAGAAACCGGCGCGCTGATGACCCATGCCTACGACCAGCCGGAGGTGCTGACGGGCGCCGGCACGCTAGCGCTGGAAGTCGAGCAGCAGGGCGGCTTGCCCGATTCGGTGCTGGTCAGCGTGGGTGGTGGTGGCTTGATTGGCGGCGTGGCGAACTGGTTTGAGCA
>JANNYX010000318.1:0-2545 GCA_031410295.1 Rhodoferax sp. | reverse complement strand
GGCCCAGCCATCAGTTACGGCGCAAAAATATTTGACGCCAAGGGCGATTTGATGCTGGACGAGGGTTACAAAACCGCGGTCAACAAATTCGTCGGCTGGCATAAAGACGGCGCCATGCTCAAGGAAGTTTGGGGCGGCACCGGCGGCTCCAGCTACGCTGATTCAATTGGTGAATTCAAGAACGGTCGCGTGGCCATGGTGCTGTCGGGTTCCTGGCAGATCAACCGCCTGCAAAAAGACATCGGCAACGCCTTTGACTGGGTCGCTGTGCCCAACCCGTGCGGCCCGGCAGCCTGCACCGGCATCCCCGGCGGCGCGGCATGGGTGGCGCTTAAAACCAGCAAATCTCCCAAAGAGGTCGGCATGTTCCTGGACTTCATCGCTCAGGAAGCCAACTATGCCGAATTCACGGGTAGAACCAACAATATTCCTGCACACGCCGGCCTGGCCAATAAAGGTGTGGCCTACCCAGGCGCCACGCCGCAAGCACGCGCAGCGCTGGGCACATTCAGCGCGGGTGTTGCCAGCCTGTCGCCGGTGGCTTACCAGTTCCAGGGCTACAAATTCAACCGCGCCATCATGTTGCCCACTGTCACGCGCGTCACGCAGGCCATCGTGGGTGAAATGAGCACCGATGAAGCCATGACAAAAATCGGCGCCGACATGGCCGACGCGGTCAAACAGGCGCAGAAATAATCATCCGCCGGAGTTCGCGCAGCTTGCCACGTTTGGCAGGCTGCGTTTGCCTTTTCCTCTGCAGACATTAAGATGCCTTGGATGTCTCGCGCCCTCGGCCTGTTCTTCAACCTCTTCGAACCCTTGTTCCGCCTGGGGCAACGGCTGCTGGGCTTCTCGCGCATCGGCTGGCTGTTTGTTGCGCCCAACCTTCTGGTGTTTGGCTTCTTCACGTTCCTGCCGATCATCATCAATTTTGTTTATGCCGCAACCGGTGGCGTCAAACTCATGCCGTTCGAGCGGCCCTTCACCGGGGCCGAGAACTTTGGCATTCTGCTCGAATGCCGCGATTATTTTGACATCAAATCCTGTCGCAAAGACGTGTTCTGGCGCGCCATCTTCAACACCGCCAAATTCAGCCTGATTCAGGTGGTGTTGATGGTGCTGTTGTCTTTGGCTACAGCGCTGGTTTTGAACCGCAAGATCATCGGCCGCGGCTTCTGGCGTGGCGTATTTTTTTACCCGGTGTTGTTGTCGCCCGTGGTGGTCGCTTTGATCTGGAAGTGGCTGCTGCAGAGCCAGGGCGTTTTCAACGCCGGCCTGGTGGCCATCGGTTCGAGCCCGGTCGATTGGTTGACTGACGCGAGTTGGGCATTTTTCTGGACCATTTTCGTGTCGATCTGGGCGCACATGGGTTTTTACACCCTGATTCTGCTGGCCGGCCTGCAGGCCATTCCGAAAGACATGTACGAAGCCGCCGAGATGGACGCAGCCTCGCCCTGGCGCACGCTGCGGCGCATCACCCTGCCCTTGCTCATGCCGAATCTGATCGTGGTGCTGGTGCTGGCGATGATTCGCGCGGTGCAGATTTTTGACGAGGTCTACGTGCTCACCGGCGGCGGGCCGGGCTCTGCCACCACGTTCATCGTGCAGTTCATTTACCAAACCGGTTTTGCCGAGCAAATTCACCTGTATGGGCTGGCGGCGGCGGCTTCGCTGATCCTGGCGCTGGGATTGATGCTGCTGACCTTCGCCCAGCTCAAACTCACCCGCGCCAACGAGGCCGGACAAAAGGCCAGGTAATCGGGCACGTATCAGGCCCACATCAAACCATGTCAATCGCCACATTTCTCACACGAACCAACGGCCAGAACACGGGCAGCGGCAAACTCGACTGGACCGACTGGGTGAGTTACCTCTACCTGTGCGTCGGTCTTTTCACCATGTTCGCGCCGATCGTCTGGCTGGTGATGTCATCCTTGAAAACCGAAAGTGCGCTGACACAATTCCCGCCCACTTTTTTGCCCTACAGCCAGAAATCGGTGCTTGTCGCGGGCCATGAAAAACCACTGCCCTTGTACCTCACGAAAGACGACACCGGCGCCCTGCGCGAGATGGCGCAGGTGCGGCGCATCGGCATCATGGCCACCATGGTCGATCCGGCCCAGCCAGAGACCCAAATTCGCGTCAACATCAACGACCGCAAACCGATCAACGAGTTGAAGTTTTCCCCCGAAAACTACACCGAGCTGTTTGGAAAATTCAGTTTTGGCAAATACCTGTGGAACAGCGTGTTCATTACCGTGGTCGCCACGCTGTTGACCTTGCTCATCAACTCCATGGCGGCGTTTGCTTTGTCCAAATACCAGTTCAGGGGCCAGCGCGCGGTGTTTTTGCTGATCATCGCCACACTGATGATTCCGCCCACCATCATCCTGGTGCCGGTGTTTTTGGTGATCAACAGTGTGGGGCTGCTCAACAGCCTGTGGGGCGTGATACTGCCCGCCATTGCCACGCCCACCGGCGTATTTTTGCTGCGCCAGTACATGCTCACGATTCCCGACGAACTGCTGGAAGCCGCGCGCATGGA
>JANNYX010000317.1:0-11217 GCA_031410295.1 Rhodoferax sp. | reverse complement strand
AGAAAATCCGCCATGGCACAAGACGGAATTCACATTGGCATACTGGCCAAAATGCTCTCCACCAGTACCAAGACGCTTCGGTTTTACGAGGACATGGGGCTGCTCGATCCACCTGGGCGTAGCGCATCGGCGTACCGGCTGTATGACGACAGCACAGTGGCCCGGGCACGATTGGTGGTCGAGCTTAGGCGTTTGGGCCTGACCATTCGCGAACTGCAAGAGCTTCTACACCCGGACCACGCCAAGACCCTGCGACAGCGCCTGCTGGGGCTGATGGACGACAAATTGCGCGACATGTATCTTCAATTGAGCGTGTTGCAAGGCCGCAGCGACGATTTGTCGGCTCGTCATGAGGCGCTGCTTGCCACCCCTCGCAGTCGCTGCCCCGAGTGTATCTGCGATGCGCTTTTTCGCTCCTGCACCTGTGTTTGACAACCTATCAGCCAGGCGCGCTCTCGTTCGAACTCCAGGCCATAGGCACTAGGCTAAGGCCGGCCGTGGCAAATGCCAGCGCCAAACCCGGAAACAAAGCCAGCCACCAGGCACGTAGCGCGTGCGACTGGCCAGTTTGCACCAGCAGGCCCCAACTAAGCCGATTTGGGTCACCCGCGCCGAGAAAGCACAAGCCCGCCTCTATCAACAACGCGCTGGCGAATATCAGGGGCACATGCGGCAGTGCCAGCGGCAGCACAATGGGCACGAGGTGGCGCCGTGCTACCGATACCCGGCTGGCGCCCAGCAAGCTCGCTGCCTCAATGAACGGCGCGTGGCGCAGGGACCGGGCCTCGGCGCGAATCTGGCGCGCCAGCGGTGCCCAACCTGTCACCATCAGGATCACAGCTAGCTGCACCCAACCCGGACCCAACCAAGCACTGGCCAACAGCGCCAAAAAAAAGCGCGGCACGATCTGGCTCACATCCATCAGCCGCACCATCAAGCGATCCAGCCAGCCACCTGCCAGGCCGGCCATCACCCCCGCCAAAACGCCCAGAAGCGCTGCACCCAGCGCGACGAGACCGCCAGACCACATCGAAGCCCGCCCACCGTGGGCCAATGCCGCCAACATGTCGCGGCCAAGATCGTCTGTCCCGAGCGGATGCGCCCATGACGGGGGAAGAAAGGGTGCGCCGCTTGGCGTGCGCGGATCGCCTGGAAACAGCAGCGGCGCAAGCAGCACCAGGCTGAGTGGTACGGCGAAAATCAGGGCGCCGACTATCCGCCCCATCCAGCCCTCGTTGGAGGCGCGCATCATGGCCCGCGATCTGCGGCGATGCGGGGGTCGAGCCAGCCCTGCACCACATCGGCTGCGGCGCTGCTCAGAATCACTGTCATGGCAATCAGGCCAAACACCCCCAACAAAACAGGATGATCGCGGTTGAGAATGGCGGCTGCCAGCAGGCGACCCAAGCCGGGCCACGCATAAAGTGTTTCCACCAACACGGCCCCAGTGAACAACATGCCAACCCGGTTGAGTGCCGCCGTTGCAAGCTGGGGGTTCACATTGCGGGCGACGTGGCCCCACAGAATACTGGCGTTGGGAATGCCACGCGCCTGCGCCGCCCGCACGTACCCCTTGCCAATTTCCAGCCGCGCCTTAGTGAACACGAGGGTTGTGAAGAAGCCAGCCTGCTGCACCGCCAGCGTCAGAACCGGCAGCGCCGCATGCCAAGCCACATCCAGGAAAGCCGACCAGCCGGTTTTGTCCTGACGCGGGTCACTCAGACCCGACAGTGGAAACCACTTCAATTCCAGCCCCAGGCTGAGCACCAGCAATTGACCGACCCAGAACACTGGCAGGGCATAAGCCACTGCTGCAGCTGCCGCAACCACAGCACCCCCACGCGGCCGCGCTGCCGCCCACAGCCCTAGGAAGCGCCCGGCGGCCACAGCGATCAACAGCGCGCCCAGCATGAGCATGGCAGTTGGCAAAAGGCGCTCACCAATCAGTTCAAGCACCGGGCGGCGAAAGTGGTAGGACAGGCCCCAATCACCCTGGCCCATGCGCCAGATGAACGAAGCGTATTGGACCGTTACAGGACGATCCAGCGCAAAGCTGCGCGTAACAGCAGCTTGTGTCTCGGCCGTCGCGAAATCACCGGCCAGCGCAGCGGCAGGGCCACCCGGCGCGGACTGTACCAGGGCAAAAATGGCAGATTGAATCAGCAGCCAGGCCACCAGGCCCGACGCCAACGCCCGCAACACCGTTGTCAGCGTTTTCACAGACTGGCGTCACGGGCGCAACCAGGCCCGCTCTGCGACCTGCCCTGACCAAGGCTGGAACCCTTGGTACTTGGTGCGCCAGGCAGATGTCACTACCGTTTCAACCAGCCACCAATAGGGCAAATCGGCCGCCACGATACGCTGGATGGCAGCGTACTGCCGCCCGCGTTCGTCGTAGTTGTCGCTCTGTGCCGCTTGAACGAACAAGCGGTCCACCTCTGGATTGCGGTAGCCAGCGGCATTGGAAAACGGCACGCTGCCGATGTTGTCAGAGACGTACATGCGGCGCACACCCGAATCCGGATCAGCGCCGTTGCAGTAGGAAATGATATTGGTGTCGAAAGCGCGTTTGCCAAACACGGCCTCAATGAAAGCTGCGCGATCCAGCGGTTTTAGCACCAGGCGGATGCCCACCCTGGCCAGGTTCAGGCGCAGCACCTCGCCGACACGGTTGAAGGTGGGGAAGTGCAGCAGGTCAATGGTCAAGCGAATCCCATCAGCCCCGGCTTTCAGCCCAGCCGCTTCGAGCAGGTCGATGGCGCGCTGGGGCGCCGGTTGGTAACGATCCAGCGTGCCGCTGGCATGGGCCCAGGTCAACCCCGAGGAAATCGGCGCACTGGCGACTTTGCCCAGGCCAAACTGCACATCACGCAGAATTTGTTCCCGGTCCGTCGCCAGTGCAATGGCCTGGCGCACCCGCAGGTCGGCAACCGCCGGGCGGTCCAGATTGAAACCCAGCGTGGTGATGCAGTTGCCTCCACCAGTACCAAAGGCAGTCTGCGCAGTGACCAGCTCACTGCGGGCACGCAAGCGTTCGACGTCGGGTGAATTGACCGAGCCAAGGTAATCCGCCTCACCCGCCTGCAGCGCCAGTGTCTGTGCGTTGCTGTCGGGAATGATCCGCAACACCAGGCGGTCTAGGTATGGCAGGCCCGGCTTGAAGTAGCTCGGGTTGCGCACCAGTACGATCTGCTGGTCGGTACGGTACGAATCGAACTTGAAAGGCCCGGTGCCCACCGGCTTGAGATTGGCCGGGTTGGTCAGCGGGTCACTGCCCTGATACAGATGCTTGGGAAGGATGGCAGCTTCCGTCACATTGAGCAATTGCAGTAGCGCCCCATAGGGCTTACGCAGGCGGAACACCACGACGTCGGGTGACGGCGTCTCAATCGCTGCGAGCACGTTGCCAAGACCGGCTTTGGTGCGTGCATGGTGCTTGAGCAGCACCTCTTCAAACGTGTATTTGACATCGCCAGAACTGAAAGCGGTGCCGTCGTGCCAGCGAACGCCAGGCGCGAGATGAAAGGTGTAAACCGTGCCGCCTTCGCTGATCGTCCAGCGCTGGGCGAGATCGGGCTGGGGCCGCAAGTCGCGGTCCAATTCCACTAAGGCGTTATAGACCGAATCGGCCACTGCATGGACGTGGGAACCCGTTGAAATGGCAGGATTCAAGTGGCCTGGGTCTGCCGCTACAGCGATCACAGCGACGCCGCCGCGCACGGGGACTTGTTGCGCTGCGCAAATTCCTGTCAGACAGAAAAGCAAGGTGCTAAGTAACCGGACCATGGGATGTCCCCTCCTATTTGGCTTGCCTGCCAAGCGATTTGCTTTGCAATTATTTCTTGACCTTCCCCCTAGAGCAAGCTTTATTATGGATTGAGTTGTTCATGTCCAGAAAGATATTGTGATGACCTTGCCCGCAGACTCCGCTCTCAATTCCGCTCTGACTAACGCCCATACACCCGCGTTCGGGCTTGAAGCTGGCCCTATTACGGAAGTGCATGCTTTCTGGCTGGCGGGCATGAGTTGCGACGGTTGTTCGATTGCCGCTGTTGGCGCGCAAAATCCCAGCGTGGAGCAGTTGGTCAGTGGCGCCATCCCCGGCATTCCGGTGGTGATTCTGCACCACCCGGTGCTTGCCACCGAAGCTGGAGAGGCATTTATCAATCCCTACCGCCTGGCGAAAGAGGGCAAGCTGGGCGCGCCTTATGTGGTCATTTATGAAGGATCGGTAGCTAACGAAAAAATCGCCGCAGAGTTCGGCGGCTATTGGTCGGCCATGGGTGCTGACATTTCGGCGGACGGCAGCCCGCAACCCATACCCACTGCGCACTGGCTGCGAGACCTCGCCCCTGGCGCGGCGGCGGTGATCGCCATTGGCACCTGCGCCACCTGGGGTGGAATTCCGGCTGCCGCGGGCAACGTGACGGGTTCGATGGGCGTGATGGATTACTTGGGGAAAGACTACCTGAGTGCCCTCGGGCTGCCCGTCATCAATGTTCCGGGCTGCTCCCCCGTGGGCGACAACTTTACCGAAACCGTGGCAACCGTCCTGATGTTCCTCGCGGGCGTGGGCCCCCTGCCGGCCTTTGACGAGCTTGGGCGCCCCGCCTGGATGTTCAGAGACACGGTGCACCGGGGCTGCGTGCGCGCAGGCAATTATGAAGAAGGCATTTTTGCCAAAAAATATGGCGACAGCGAGTGCCTGGTCGAACTGGGCTGCTGGGGCCCCGTTGTCCAGTGCAATATGGTGTCGCGCGGCGCCATTGGCCATGCAGGCGGTTGTATGAATACAGGCGGCATTTGCATTGGCTGCACCATGCCGGGTTTTCCCGATGCGTTTGCGCCTTTCTACAAGGCCCCACCGGGCACCATGATTTCTGGCACGGCAAGCCGTGCTGTGGGCAGCTTCATCCGCCCGTTGCGGCGCATCACCCAGCGCAAAAGCAACCTCACAGACCGGTGGACAAAAGCGGGGGCGATTCCAAGCGGATGGGGCCATGTCGCCAAGCCAGGTGTCCTGACGCGGGCGGCCCACTATTTTTACCGCAAGCTGCAATATTCAGGCGAATATTCCCCGGCGTCAATACGCCAGCAGCAGCTTCAAGCCGACGGCCACGCCTTCGTTGGCCAAGCGAAAAAGCGGATCGAACAGGAGGCCCAGCCATGACTGCGCAGGAAATCTACCAATGGTGGTTCATTTGGCTTGCCATTGGCGGCATCATTGTGGTGGCGGCCGCCGCGCTGCTGATCACCATCATTGTGCTGGCGCGGCGCATTGCCACCCTGGCTGCAACGGCATTGGGGGTGGTTGAGCAGATTGAACAGCACACCAAACCCATTTGGCAACTCAACGCCACCAACAAAGTCGCCAAAGACCTGCTGGGCGGCGCCAGGGCCATTGAAGGCAACGCCGGGGCCATTGTGAGCGCCCTGGGTGAAGCAGACCGGCGGCGTGTCGCCTGAATCAGGAGGCCATTTCATGGATACCTTACCCTCATCGCCCGAACATGCCACCCAGTTCATCTGGTGGATATCGTTGGCGCTCGGCCTGGTTGTCAGCCTGGTGGTCACGCTGCTGCTGTGGCTGATTCACCAGACGGCAGGCACGATCAACGGCCTGGTGTCCCGCATTTGGGATGTCGGTCAGCGCGTGGCCAACAACACAGTTCATATTCCAGCGCTGTACAAAACCAATGCGGTGGCTGCGGATATCCTCGCCAGTGCGCTGAACATCAATGCTGGTGCCGCAGCCATTGAAGCGCATGCCAATGGCTGCCCCGGCTGCCCGCAGTGCATGCTGAAACACTAGGAGCGTCAAAGATGATCCTTCTCACTTTACTCACCGCCATTTTGGTGCTGGTGTTTTTTGTGGTGCTGGCGGTGGCGCTGGTTCATATCAGCCGCGCGCTGGAATCGGTCGGCGGCACGCCAACAAGTTTTCTCGCCAAACTGCGGCTGGGCCTGCGCGCGATTGAAAAAGAAACCAGCCATTTGACGCCGCAGGTATTGCAGGTCAATGCGGGTTTGTCGCAAATTGCTGGCGGGCTTGTCCTGGTCGACCAGCACCTGGTAGGCGCCATCAAAGCCGTCACCAGACAGGAGGCCTGAAAATGAATCTTTCCCTCACTTTGCCCACGGCGGTTTACGCCATCTGGATGCTTGTCTTGTTGGTCGTCATCGTGGTGATCGTGCCGCTGGTCATCGCCTTGCTGCACCGCACCTTGCGCGCGGCAATGTCGATCCGCCGTTACCTGGATGAAATGCTCCAGGCAGGTGTTGGCATTGCGGGCAACACCGGTTCGATCGGCGCCCTGAAAGACACTATCAGCGTCGCTGGCGGCATGGTCAGCACGGCAGGCAGCATTAAGCAGCATACGGCGACCATTGCCACGGTTCTGTCGCAGCGCGCCGCGCGGGGGCACGCATCATGACCGCACTCTTGTTGTATCTGACGCTGGCCGTCACCGCTGCTGTTGTGCTGGTGCTGGTGGCTTACCTGCTGGGCATCATCGTCGCTTTGTGGGGGGCCAAGAGCAGCCTGGCCCAGTTGGCAGGCGGACTGATCGCCGTGCGTGACAACACCCAGCCGCTGGGCGACCATGTGCGCGCCATCAACGGCGGCCTGTCGGCCCTGCTAACGGGACTGCTGGCGGTCAACGGCGACCTGGCGGCCATCGTCAAGGTGGCCCAGGGCAAGTAACGCATCATCGGCCGCGCCATTCAGAACCATTTAGAACGACCCAAAGGAACGACCCATGTGCTTCAAGAATCTGCCCATCGAGTTTGACGAACATGGCAATGCGCATTTGATCGCCGGCGTGGCCGACCCCTATGCCTATACCACGCAGTCGCTCGATGAGCGGAACAAAAAGCTCAAGGAGATCGCCGGCAAGAATGGCCAACTTCGTGATTTCAATTTCGACCCGGTGACACGGGTGGCGGGTGCCCTGGCTTTTCACAGCACGGTCGATTTGAAACAACGCAAGGTGGTTGACACCAATTCCATGGCAACCCTGTTTCGCGGCTACGAAGTGATTTTGCGCGGGCGCGACCCGCGCGATGCGGCATTCATCAGTTCGCGTGCCTGCGGTGTATGTGGCGGCGTGCACTCGACCGCGTCGGCCCTGGCCATCGAGATGGCGCTGGACATCAAGCCGCCACCGATGGGCATCCTGATCCGCAACCTGCTGCTGAGCTGTGAATACCTCTACGACAACCCGTTGCATCTGTTTGTATTGGCGGGGCCTGATTTCTCGGAAGCCCTGGTGCGCGACACCAACCCCGAAGTGTGGGAAAAGGCCGTGACCGCACCCGCCAAGTTTGCGCACATGCACGGTTACGCCACCATCGGCGCCATCATGACCGACCTGAACCCGCTGACCGGCAGGCTGTATCTTGAGGCGCTGGAGATGACACGTGTGGCACGCGAAGCCTATGTGCTGCTGGGTGGCAAATACCCCCACCCTGAGACCATCATTCCGGGTGGTGTCACCACCACGTTGACACCCAGTACCTTCAGCGAGTTTTACGTCAAGCTCAGTCCGTTCTTTGACTATTGCAAGAAGTGCATTGGCATCTGGGACGACGTCTACGACTTCATGTACGCCTGCAATCCGGATTACATCCATTGCGGCGAGCTGCCCGCCACCATGGTTGACTTCGGCCAGTGGGACCATGAAGACCATTACGACGCCAGTTATGCCAATTGCAACGAGTGGGGTGAGCATCGTTGGTCAACGCCCGGCGCCGTGGTGAACGGCAAGCTGGTTACCACCAAGTTGCGCGACCTGAATGTGGGCTTGGAAGAGTTTGTGGAGCACTCCTATTACGAGCAGTGGCACGACTACCCGTTCAAGACCGACCCCTTGGGCGCACCCTTAAGCCCGCACCATCCCTGGAATAAAACCACCATACCGCGCCCTGGCGCGCAGAACTGGAAAGAGCGTTATAGCTGGTCAACCACTCCCACCTGGGACCGCCACACGTTTGAGGCAGGCGCCTATTCACGGGTCTACATCTCGGCGCTGGCGCAAAAACTGCCACCCAGCCAATACGTGCAGTCCACCGGGCACAGCCTGAAGCTCAACATTCCCAAAGGCAGCAAGCTGCCCGCCATGAACCTGGAGTGGAAAGTTCCCGAAATCTGGAACGCGTTTGAACGCAACCGCGCGCGCGCCTATGCCGTTGGCTTCAACCTGATGGTCACGATGGAAAACTGGGTGCGCGCGATGGACTTGCAAAAGCGCGGCGAAACCAGGGTGCACACGCCCTTTGTGATTCCACCCAAAGGCCGCCAGATTGGCGTCGGTTTCTGGGGCGCGGGTCGCGGCTTTCTGGCCCACTGGTGCGTGATTGAAGATGGCCTACTGGCCAACTACCAGATCTGCACGCCATCCACCGTCAATGCCTGCCCGAAAACACCCTGGGGGGAGTCCGGGGCTTACGAGCAGGCGGTGCTCAACACCGTGCTGGTGGAGAACTACAAAGACGAAACCAATTTCAGGGGCATTGACATCCTGCGGGCCATCCGCAGCTTCGATCCCTGTATGCCTTGCACCACGCACGTCATGATTGAGGGTTCTGACCGCGTCGTCACGCGGGAAGTCACCACCTGCGCCTGCGGCATTTGAACGGCGGGCAAGCCCACGGCAAAGGACCCAAACCATGACGCGCATTGTCATTGGCCTTGTCGGTTACTGCCAGTTTGTCCGCGGCTATGTGCTTGGCCCCGAATTGATGGCTTGCCTGCGTGCAGGCCCTTGGCCCGCGCAGGTGGACATTCGCGAGATGAACTGGGGCCCGATTGCTATCGTGCAGGATTTGCAGGCCAGCGGAGAAAAATTTGACCGGGTCGTGCTGGTTGGCGCCGGTGACCGGGGCCTGGCGCCAGGCACCGTGACGTGCAGGCGCTGGACTGGGCGGGTGCAAGATACGCTCGCGGTTCAGCGCCGAGTGTTTGAGGCTGTGACGGGCGTCATCAGTGTCGACAATCTGCTGGTTATCGGCGCCCACTTTGGCGTCTGGCCCGACCAATTGTTCAGCGTGGAAGTGCAGTTACCTGAAAGCAGCCTGGGCGATCTGGTGCTGGCCGAGATTGAGGCGGGCCAGCAAGCCGGGCGCGAGGCTGCAAAAAATCGGGTTATTGGAGAACAGGCCTTGACGCCCGGCAATCTGGAATTGGTGCAGCGCATCGTGGCAACGGCGCGCCGCGCCGCGCTTGATGGCGACGCCGCGGCCGAGGAAACACTTTCACTTGATTCTGACAAATTGATCCCTGTGGCCACTGTTTGTCAGTATGATTTCAAGCACGAAGGCCCGTATTTGCAGGGCACGAACGACCAGGAGCAATTGCAATGAACGCAGTGCCGGAAACCCAGGCAACAACCAAGCTTGAAGCCCGCAACCCACCCTCCAAGGAAAGTGCGCTGGATCGGCTCATCCAGCGCGAGGAAGTGCTGCAGATTTGCTACTGGTTTCAGGGTGAAGGACTGGGCGACGCCTACACGCCCAAGCTGCTGGGGCCGTTTTTGAACCGCGCAGTGGACGATATTCAAGCCTCGCTGCAGGAGCTGGCCGATTTGGGGGATCTTGAATCTGTACCGTTGCTGGATGGCACTTTCCGGTTCACCGCGAACGGCAAAAAGAAGGCGGGACAATTGTTCTCCGAGAGTTTCTCCGACTTCCAGAAGCAGGGCCACGGCGAGTGTGACGCCGGTTGCTGCGATGGTGACGACCATTCCCAATGCGGCGACGAATGCGTCCTCCATTGAATCCGTTTTTTCACCACCTGATGACCCGCAAATGAAAGGGGCCTCCCAGTCCCTGACCAGCCAAAGCAGTGCTGCGCCCGCCCCCAAAGATTTGCAGAACCTGATTGACTTCATGTCCAACGACGAGTGGGATCACCTGCTCGACGATGTCAACCGGCAAATTCAGGCCATGGAAGAGTTGCCTGGGGGCAACCTGAAGACGGCGGTATTCGAGCTGCTGCAGGGCGTGGACGCCATCCACCGTGAGGCCTTGCGCAGGCTGGTGCGCCTGTTCAAGGAGGGCGTGCTGGAAAAGGTGGTGTCCGACCCGGCCATCCACACCTTGATGGATCTTTACGACTTGCTGCCCGCCCAAAGCAACCAAGCTGCAAGCGAAGCGCCTGTACCGGCCCCGGGCAAACCAAAGCACCGTTTCCCCACCATTCCGATCAAGGTGGTTGACGCCTCGCCCGCCGCCAGGCCACGTTATCCGCATTGGGTGCCGGTTTTGCAGCCCGGTGACGAACTGGCACCGCACACTGCGCGCGAATTCGATGTGGACGGGCTGCCGATGCTGCTGGTTCGCCATGTTGACCAGTTGTTTGCGCTGGCATCGCGGTGCGCCCAGGACGGCTCCTCGCTCAAGGGCGCCACTTTGAATGGCTACACCCTGGCCTGCCCCAACCACTCAGGCTGTTATTACGACGTGCGCCAGGGCAGCCGCATGGGCCACAACGACACCCTGGACTGCTTCTCTGTAAAGCAGGAGCCCGACGGCAAAGTGCTGGTCGGGCTGGACATGGATTTCACACCCAGCCTGCCGAGTTTTTGACACCGCAATGCGTGGCGCCGGGCTACCCCCAAAGATATTGATTGTTGGCGTGGGCAACGTGTTGCATGGCGATGACGGCTTTGGCGTGGAACTCGCCTGGCGTTTGGCCAAACAGGTTCTTGCGCCGGGTGTCAAGGTGATGGAAACCGGAATCGGCGGCATGAGCATCGTGCAGGAACTGATGGATGGTTATGACGCGGTGTTGCTGCTGGACGCGCATCAGAGCGGAACGGCACCGGGTGAGGTGCGCCTGCTGCAGCCGGTGTTGCCCGATCTCTCAGGGCTGGGCGCCCATGCGCTGCGTGACTATTTTGCCGACACACATTACGCAACGCCGATCCGCGCCTTGACCCTGCTGGAACAGTTGGGGCATCTGCCGCCAGTCGTTGCCATCCTCGGTTGTGAGCCCGCCGCTTACGAAGCGCTGGGGCTTGGACTTAGCCCCGCGGTTGCCGCGGCGCTGGAACCTGCCGGGCGCATCGTGCAGGGCTGGATTGCCGGTATGCAGAGCCGCAAAGAGCCGTAAAACTGCCGCAAACCATGATCTCCAACCGTCGGCCGAAAACTGCGCCAAGGGTTTTGTTTGCTCTTCCCGGATTTTGGACAGCACCATTTTTGCTCGCTGCAGGTGAT
>JANNYX010000316.1:0-5647 GCA_031410295.1 Rhodoferax sp. | reverse complement strand
TTGGCACGGCCAGGAAGTCCAACGACGCTTCGCAACGGATATCGCCCAAAATCAGCCGCCGCAGACACCCAGGGTGACTTTGACTTCCTTCTTCGCGAAAAACGCCTGGCCGTCAATCAACACGGCCCCCGCAAAAACGTCGGACGACTGGCCCATCTTGGCGCGGGTGGTCATGTTGGCTTCGACACTGTCGGTGACATTGAACACCGCCACCAAGGCGCTGGGGTTTTTTTCCACCAGCAACAGCAACTGTTTGACACCCGCCAGGGTGGTGGCTGCACCCATCGGCACCACGGCGCCGTTCTCGGCGATGTCGGGTGCCGTCAAGGTCACGTCTTTGCTGGCTTGCGGCGCGCTGGCACCGAGCGCCCTGAGCACGTCGTTGAGGTTTTTGCCCTCAAAGGCGGGCGCATTGAAGGCCAGTGCATAGGTCGGGAACAGTCCCGTGCCAGCCATCAGGGCGGCCAGCGCAACGCTGTGTTGGAGGGTCTTGCGACGGGTTTGCATGGGATGCTCCTTATTAAACGACTTTGAAGTACTCGGTTGAACAGATTCCGGCCCGGGCTTGCAGGCGCTGTTGCCTTGCGTTGTTGGCGTATTTTCGCTGATGTCGAATCACCTTGCCGCGCCGCTTGCCAGCCATGCCGCCATGACCCGAGCGTCGGCATCGGAAATCGATTGCGCCGGCATCGGGATGGGGCCCCAGACACCCGACCCACCTTGAACAATTCTTTGCACCAGGTAGTTGACTTTGTCCGGGTATTTTTTGGCGATATCGTCAAACGCCGGCCCCACGATTTTTTGCGCCAGGCCATGGCACGCTGTGCAGCTGTATTGGCTGGCCAGCAACAAGGCGGTTTTGGAGTCGACGCCATCCTGCGCCTTTGCCGAAACTTTGGCGTCCGCTGTGGTGTCAATTTTGCCGTCCAGCTTGGCCTGCGCCTTGGCCTCGGTCACCACCGCTGGACCGGCGCCTGCTGGCGCTGTGGCCACGCCGTGTTGCGCCCCCACCAGGCGGTTTTGCTCGGCCAGATTGCCGTGCGCATTCCTCGCGTAGTCGGGCACGAAGGAGCTCACTTTAGCGGTGCCGCTGTTGCCAACATCACAATTTTTGCTGCAAGCGGCAGCCTTGATGTCAGCCCCCTGCTTGCCGCCCAATTCCGCTCCCGGCCACAAGCCATGCGCCGTCGACATGCCATTGCGGTTGGGCAAACGCGCCTGCGCCTCGTGCATGTTTTTGTCGCTCAGGGTGAAATCCTGCGGCACTACGCCGCCCAGGTTCAACATGAAGGCGGTGACGGCATACACCTCGTCCGGGGTGAGCGACTTGGGCGCATTCCAGGGCATGGCGCGGTTGATGTAGTCCCACAATGTCGAGAGCGTGGCCAGCTTCATCAACGTGGTGCGGCCGGGGAAAGAGTTGTCTTTGAGGCTGGCGACCCGGCCGTTTTGCACGTCTTGGGCCGAGGTGCCGCCAATCAGCGGCGTGAACACCTGGTTGGACTCGCCAAACACACCGTGGCAACTGGCACATTTGGCCTCCCAAATATCCTGCCCCTTGGCGACACTGCCCGAACCCGATGGCAAACCTTTGAAATCGGGCCGCACGTCGATGTCCCAGGCGGCGACTTCCTTGGCCGTGGCGACGCGTCCAATCCGATCAAATTTTGTGTCAAACCTTGCCTCAGACTTTGCGTTCAAACTTGCGCTTGATTTAACGGAGCCTTGAGCCAAAGCCTGGCCGACCGAGCCCGCACCGATCAAAACGGCAAGACAAACGATCACGACGATCCAGGCGAACGGGGTGGGCCGCGCGGCGCGATCAGGCCAACTGGACATTTTTCACCTCGCCGCTGGCCTGCACCTGCCAGGTCTGGATGGCATTGTTGTGGTAAATCGAGCGGTTGCCACGCACGGCGCGGGCCTGCTGGTAGGTCGGCTGAACGTAACCGGTGTCATCCTGCGCGCGGCTCTGGATCAGCGCCGGCTGGCCGTCCCAGACCCAGTCCAGGTTAAAACGCGTCAGGCATTTGGAGAGCACCGGCGATTCCAGCCGCGCCGCGCGCCAGTTGCGCCCGCCATCGACTGACACGTCGACCCGCTTGACCTTGCCGCGGCCCGACCAGGCCAGGCCGGTGATGTTGTAAAAACCTTGCCCCATCAAAGCCTGCCCGCCCGAAGGCGTGCTGACGACACTCTTGCATTCCTGAATGCTGGCATATTGGCGGTGTTGGCCGCCGGGCATCAGGTCGATGTAATGCAGCGCCTCGTCCTTGCTGGCGTAGGGCTGGTCGCCCAGTTCGATGCGGCGCAGGTATTTCACCCAACTCACGCCTTGCAGACCGGGTGCCACCAGGCGCAGCGGGTAACCATTTTCAGGGCGCAACATTTCGCCGTTCTGGCCATAGGCGACCAGCACTTCGCCATTGGCAATGGATGACATCGGAAGGGTGCGCGTCAGCGACGAACCATCGGCCCCTTCGGCCAATACAAAGCGGCCTTTTTTCAAGTCAGCGCCGGCCATCTCCAACAAGGTGATGAGCGGCACGCCGGTGAACTCGCTGCACGACAACATGCCGTGCGTGTATTGCGCCGTGGGCACCGCCACGTTGCCCCACTCCATGCCGGTGTTGGCGCCGCATTCGATGAAATGGAAACGCGACACCGACGGCAGGCGCATCAACTCGTCCAGTGTGAACACCAGGTTGTTCTTCAGCATGCCGGGCTCGGAGCCGTTCAACATCAAGCGGTGTTGGGTCGGATCGACATCCCACCAGCCTTGATGGTGGCGCTCAAAATGCAGGCCATTCGGGGTGACGATGCCAAACAGCGACTGCAATGGTGCGAACGACACCGACGACTGCGCCGTCTGCGTCAACCCCGGGCTGGGGCGGCGCTGCACATTGGCCTCAAACCTGGAGGGTTTGCCGTAACCATCGGTGGCCACCCCCTGGCCCAGGCCCTTGCTGTGTTCGGGCAGGTTGAGGATGTTGGGATCGCCATCCACTGGACTTGCCGATTTCTCAAACGCCAATTTTTCAAGCACCGATTTCGTCTGCGCGCCCACCGGCACCGCACCCGCCGCACCCGTCGCCGCCGCCAACAGCGCACGGCGCAAAAAGCCGCGCCGGCCCTGCGCGCCTTCGGCAAACACGGCTTTCACCGCAGTCGGGCTGAGAAAATTTTCAGGGGCCTTTTGAATCCGTCCGGGCAACATGGCTGGCACTTGTGAGGGTTTATATTCAAATATCAGAATGTACTAATATATTAATATTGACCAGCTTTTTCATTGGGACTTACCCGGTGGAAGGGTTCATAATTTGTGGCGCCACCTGCCGCAGCATTTCTGTCGGATTCAGCCGCAGCGGAGCGTTGACAGGCAAGAGTCCTGTTATTTGTATATGTGTTTTTAATAATTTTAGGTTGATTTTTCATTAATAAGGCCGTCTAATACATTAACTAGTTTGTTATATTATTTGTAGCGTATTTGTCCAATTATTAGTTTATTTTTTTATTAGATTTCAATTTAACGACTTTTTTAAACTTTTTTAAAACCCTCTTGACTTCAATCAACACCCGCCACTTCACCATGCCTTCCTTCCTCCAAATTTCAGCCCGCTTTTTGCCCCGTTGGGTGATTGTTTGCAGCCTTGTTTTTGCCGCTTTCGGGGTCATGGCACAAGACAAAGTCGTCTACCACATCGACGATGCCGCCACCCAGGCGACCAAGGGCCTGCGCAACATCCGCAACCACCTGGACGTGGCGCCAGACACCCAGATCACCGTCGTCACCCATGCGCAGGGCGTGGATTTTCTCTTCGAAGGCGCGAAAGACGCCAAGAACCCGGACATCGATTACGGCGCCTTGGTGAGCGCCCTGAAGGCCCGCGGCGTGCGATTTGAGGTGTGTGAAATCACCCTGAAAAACCGTGACCTGAAGAAGTCGCAATTCAACCTGGACGCCGCCTTCACACCCTCGGGCGTAGTGCGCATCGGCCAGTTGCAAAGCCGCGAAAAATACGCCTACATCAAGCCCTGAAGCCGCAGCCCGCCCGACAACGATAACGACGGCGATAACGACGGTGATGGCGACGCGATGACGATGCGATGAGCAGGGACGCACCCGGCCCGGTCTGGCTCGCCCTGGGTGGCCTGGTCGCCATGGCGGCGGCCATCGGCGTCGGGCGTTTCGTCTACACACCGATCCTGCCGCTGATGGTCGAGGGCCTGGGCATGACCAAAACCATGGCCGGGGCCATCGCCTCTGCCAACTTTGCCGGTTATTTGCTCGGCGCCATCGTCGCGGCCAGCCCGGCCGTATCGGGCGCGCGCCGGCGCTGGTTGATCGCTGCGCTGCTGGCCAGCACCGTCACCACCGCGGCGATGGGCCTGTCGGATTCGACCACGGCGTTTTTCGTCCTGCGTTTCCTGGGCGGTTTCGCCAGCGCCTTTGTGCTGGTTTTTTCCTCGTCTTTGGTCCTCGAACGTTTGAGTGAAGCCGGGCGCCCGGGGCTCTCGGCGGTACATTTCGCCGGTGTCGGCACGGGCATCGCCACCTCCGCGCTGCTGGTGTCGGCTGTCGTTGCAGCCGGTGGCCGATGGCAGGCGCTCTGGCTGGCCGCCGGGCTGCTCAGCCTGGTCGCGCTGGGGTTGGTCTATGTGCTGATTCCAGAGCGCTCGCAGCCACGTTTGTCGGCCGGCGCGGGCGCGTCGACGGCCCACCGCGCGGCGCTTCGCAACCTAGTGATCGCTTACGGGCTCTTCGGTTTTGGCTACGTCATCACCGCCACATTTCTGGTCGCCATCGTTCGCGCTTCTGACGGTTTGCGCAATCTGGAGCCGGTCATCTGGCTGGTTGTCGGGCTTTCGGCGGCGCCCTCGATCGCGCTTTGGAACACCATCACAAGGCGCATGGGCAACTCCCGGGCGTTCGCGCTGGCATGTGTGTTGGAAGCCGTGGGCGTGGGGGCCAGCGTGTTCTGGCAGACCTTTGCCGGCATCCTGGTGTGCGCCGTCCTGCTGGGCGGCACGTTCGTGAGCATCACTGCCATCGGACTGATTGAAGCGCGCCGGCTGTCAGCCGGGGACGCCAGCCGCTCGGTGGCGATCATGACCGTCGCCTTCGGCTTGGGCCAGATTTTCGGGCCGTCTTTTGCCGGTTTCCTGTTCGACCAGACCGGCAGTTTTCTGTTGCCGTCGCTGGGCGCCGTGACCGCCTTGCTGGTGGCAGCAGGGTTGGTGGTGGTGCCAGCTTCGCGGCAAACGCAGCCCGCCTGAGCGGGGATCGACCGCAAAAGTAGCAGCACGCCGGGTGGCGCCGCGCCGCAGTGCGCCGCTTTTAAGCTCAGTCTTCGCCGCGGCCCTTGCCCAGGCGTTCCACGGGGCGTTTCGATTCACGCGGCGAATTGACCCGCGTCACCTCCCGCACTTTGTCGCGCGGGGTTGTCGGGTCGGTCTGCCCATGCAAGGGAATTGGCTGTGGGTTCAATGGCCGCTGCGGCGCTTTGGTGATTTTGCCGTGGAACGTTCCGAATTTCAGCCTGCTGCTCTGGCGCTGTCTGAAATCTCGAAACCGTCCTAGCAACGTTTCGCACTCGCCCTGGCAACTGCATGAAACCCGCAAAAAACGTCAGCACCAAAGCGCCGC
>JANNYX010000315.1:0-2182 GCA_031410295.1 Rhodoferax sp. | reverse complement strand
GCGTCACAGCCAAGTTGGGCGAACGCCAGGCAATGCCTCGTCCAAGTCTGGCAGACAAGGCCACCCGGTGGTCCAGCGCAGCGGGAGGCTGCGCGCTCAAAGCGTCACGTGGCCATCGATGCAGGTCACCGAGTCGCCACCGATCCAGATATCGTCGCCTATCTGCTCAACGTGGATGCGGCCCGCGCGGCCCAGCGCCGTGCCTTGGGCGGCGACATAACGCGAAGGCGCTACGCCCGCGCCGATCAGCCACTGCGCCAGCGCAGCGTTCAGGCTGCCGGTGACGGGGTCTTCGCACAGGCCATTGTTGCCGGGAAAGAAAGCGCGCACTTCAAAGGCGCATTCGTCGCCCGCCGCGTTTGGGCCGACGACGCCAATATCCAGGCCCGCCAACACGGTGCCATCCGGCTTGAGCGACAACACCTGCTCGCGCGAGCCAAGCATCACGCCACGCCATTTCGGCCCGTTTTCACACCAGGCGTGGCGAATGATGTCGTTGCGCGGCACGCCCAGCCCGCGGGCGATCAATGCCACATCGGCTTCATCCAGCGGGCCGCTTCGGATCAATGGCGGCGCGGCAAACGCCAGCCGTTCATCGTCACGTCGAATTTTGACCAGGCCAATGCCGCACTGCTGAATGATGACGCCAGAAAAATTGGAGTCGGTAATTGGGGTCTGACCCCAATTTTTCGGTTTGCCGCCGGCCTGCAGCCAGGCATGGCAACTGCCCAAAGTGGGGTGTCCAGCGAAGGGCAATTCCCGCCCCGGGCAGAAAATGCGGACTTTGTAATCGGCCTGTGGGTGCTCGGGCGGCAGCAGAAAAGTGGCTTCGGAGAGATTTGTCCAGTTGGTGAAATCTTGCATCTCGGCGCTGCTCAAACCACTGCCATCCAGCACCACTGCCAGCGGATTGCCCAAGTAGCGTGTGGCGGTGAAAACATCGACTTGTTTGAACGGGCGGGATTTCATGCGGTTCACTCCAGAGATCAGGAGAGGGGCAAATCCAGCACGCCACGGCTCGCCGGGCGCGCCAGCATGCCGGCGTACCAGCGGTCGATGTGCGGGTACACAAGGCGCGGCGGCTGCGGGTGCGGCAGACCCCACCAGCGCTGGATTTCACAAGCCAGCGGGATGTCGGCCATGGTGAAACGGTTGCCCACGGCGAAGACGCTGGTGGCGAAATGCGCGTCGAGCAAGGCCAGTTTGGGCGACATGGCGGCGACCGATTTGTCGATGGCGTCCTGGCTGCGTTGTTCGGGTGCCGTGCGGATCCACTGGATGAAGGCCTCGCGCCCGGCCGGGTTGGCCGTGGTTTGTTGCCAGTCCATCCAGCGTTCGGCCTCAAAGCGCACCTGCAAGTCGGCAGGGTACAAATTGCCCGGTGAATGTTTGGCGCACAAGTAACGCACGATCACGTTGGATTCCCAGAGCAGAAAACCATCGTCGTCGATCACTGGCACCAGCGCGTTCGGATTCATCGCCAGGTACTCGGGCGTTTTCACCACGCCAAAGGTGCCACCGGCCTCGGCGCGTACAAATGGCAGGCCCAGTTCCTGTGCCGCCCAGACCACTTTTTTCACGTTGATGGAGCTCATGCGCCCCCAGATGTTGAGCATGCCCGCCCCTGGTTCAGCCCTTGGCCGACGGGTACTCGCGGATGGCTGCCGCCAGCGCCGCCATGCCGGTGTTGATCTGCAGGGCGCTGGCGGTGACAAACGACAGCCGCAGGCTGCGCGGGTCGGCGTTGTCGGCGAAGAATGGCGCGCCGGGAACAAAGGCCACACCTTTGTCGACGGCTTGCGGCAAGAGTTCGACGGCGTTCATGCCTTCGGGCAATCGCGCCCATAAAAACATGCCGCCGGCGGGGGTGTTCCACGTCACGTCGAGGCCCCGCATTTCGCGGGACAACGCGGCCAGCATGGCGTCGCGTTGGGATTTGTACAAGGCGCGGATGGTCGGCACGTGGCGGTCCAGAAAACCGCCTTGCATCACCTCGGTGATCATGCGCTGGTTGAAGCCGGGGCTGTGCAGGTCGGCAGCCTGTTTGGCCTGCAGCAGTTTGGGCATGAGTGCAGGCGGCGCCACCAAAAACCCCAGGCGCAAACCGGGGGCCAGCACTTTGGAGAAAGACCCCAGGTAAACACAGCCGCCGGGGTTGCGGGCAGTCAGCGGCAGGGGCGGC
>JANNYX010000314.1:0-7415 GCA_031410295.1 Rhodoferax sp. | reverse complement strand
ACCTCGACGATGCGCGCGGGGGCGAAAACGCCATGGCCGATGAAGTCGGCCACAAAACGTGTGGCCGGGCGGTGGTACAGCGAATAGGCGTCGTCCCATTGGTGCAGGCGGCCCTCGTGCATGACGCCGATGGTGTCGCCGATGGCGAAGGCTTCGAGCTGGTCGTGGGTAACGAAGAGGGCGGTGGCGCCGGCCGCCTTGAGGATGTTGCGCAGCTCGTGCGCCAGGCGTTCGCGCAGGTCGACGTCGAGGTTAGAGAAGGGCTCGTCGAGCAACAACAATTGCGGTTTGGGCGCCATCGCACGCGCTAGCGCCACGCGTTGTTGCTGCCCGCCCGAGAGCTCGTGCGGGAACCGCGCCTCTGAGCCTTCCAGGCCCACCAGCGCCAACACGTCGGCCACCCGCGCGCGCCGCTGGGCCTTGGGCCAATGGTGGATGCCAAAACCGACGTTGTGGCGCACGTCCAGGTGGGGAAAGAGGGCGTAATCCTGAAACACCATGCCGATGCGGCGCTCTTCGGGCGGCAGATTCACGCTGGCACTGCTGACGGTTTCACTGGAGAGTTTGATGGCGCCATCGGCTGCCGGTTCGAGCCCGGCCACGGCGCGCAGCAGCGTGGTCTTGCCGCAGCCGGAGGGGCCGATCAAGACACCAATGTCGCCCGCGCGCAGGCCCAAAGAGACGTCGCGCACAGCGGGCTGTGAGCGGCCCGGGTATTGGACCTTGAGCTTGTGGATTTCCAGGAACATGGCTCGGATTCTAGAGGTCGCGCGGCGCCAAATGCGTACAATTCTCATTCAGATGGCGAGTGGTCGCTGACGCTTTTGCCTAAAAAACAGCATATTCATGGGCTACAACACAGGCAACAACACAGGCAACAAGACGGGCAACGAGACGGGCAACGAGACGGGCAAATTCTCGCGCTCCAGCGAGGGCGGCACCCTGAGCAACACCACCGCCCGGCGCCGCGTACACCACCTCATTTACCACGCGTTCATGGCGCTCTTGGCAGCGGGTCTGTTGCTGCCGGTGCTGGCCGTGCTGGCAGCCTGGTTGCCGCTCTGGCCGCACAACGCACAGGCCGGACAGGCCTACCAGGTGCTCGGCGAGCTGGCGCAAACGGTTCTTCCCGGGTATGTGCTCACCACCGTGGTGTTGTGCCTGGCAGTGGGCCTGGGCGTGGCGGTGTTGGGTGTCAGCGTGGCGGCGGCCGTCACCTTGTTTGACTTCCCCGGCCGGCGCTTTTTTGAATGGGCGCTGCTGTTGCCGCTGGCCATGCCGGCTTATGTGGTGGCCTACGCCTACACCGATTTCCTGCAATTCAGTGGTCCGGCGCAAACCGCTTTGCGCGAAACGTTTGGGCTGCAGGGGCGCGTCTTGCCCGAAGTGCGCAGCCTGGGCGGCGCCATCTGGGTCTTCATTTTTGTACTCTACCCGTATGTGTACCTGCTGGCGCGCACCGCCCTGACCGAGCGCGCCGCGCACCTGATGGAGGCGGCGCGCCTCCTGGGCGCACCCATGCGCCGGCGGCTCTTCAAAGTGGCCCTGCCCATGGCGCGCCCGGCGGTGGCCGCAGGCATGGCATTGGCGCTGATGGAAACCCTGGCCGATTTTGGCGTGGCGAGTTATTTTGGCATCCAGACCTTCACCGCTGGCATCTACAAGGCCTGGCTGGCGATGGACTTGCCGCTGGCCGCCGCGCAACTGGCGACGTTTTTGCTGCTTCTGGTCGCCGTGTTGTTGCGACTGGAATACAAGGCGCAGCGGCGCATGCGCTTTGCGGCCACGCAAGGCGGCGCAAGCAGCAGCGAGTCGCGTCTGCCGGTGCTGCGCGGCAAGTCACGCTGGCTGGTGTGGGCCTTGTGCGGTGCGCCGGTTTTGTTCGGGTTTGTGCTGCCGGTGTTGTTCATGCTGCGGCCCTTGTTCGCCCAAAGTGCGCAGTTGCCGTGGGGCCGGTTTGCCGAATGGGCTTTCAACAGCCTGCGCCTGGGGGCTCTCACGGCGGTGCTGGCAGTGGCGCTGGCGCTGCTCCTGGCCTTCAGCGTGCGCCGCGGTGCGGATTTTTTCAACCAGGCGGCGATCCAGCTGGTTGGCCTGGGTTATGCCATTCCCGGCGCGGTGGTGGTGGTTGGCCTGCTGCTGCCGGTGGGTTGGCTGCAATCGGTTTACCCCGACAGCGGCATTGGCCTGGTCGTCACGGCCACCTCACTGGGTCTGGTCTGGGCTTACCTGGTGCGGTTTTGCGCCGTCGCGCTGCAATCGGTGCAAAGCGGTTACGCACGCATTCCGGCGAGTTTTGACGACTCGGCGCGCATGTTGGGCACGGGTGACTTGCGCCTGGCGCTTTGGGTGCATTGGCCCTTGCTGAAACGCTCCACCGCCGCCGCTGCCTTGCTGGTGTTTGTGGACGTCATGAAAGAACTGCCGGCGACCCTGGTGCTGCGCCCTTTCAACAGCGACACGCTGGCCGTGGTGGCGTACCAGCTCGCCCGTGATGAGCGCCTGGGTGAAGCGGCGCTGCCTTCCCTGGCGCTGGTGCTGGTGGGGCTGTTGCCAGTCATTCTGCTGAGCCGCACCTTGCGCGCAGGCCCGCGCTGAGGCGGTGGCGCAAGTTCATCCTTCGGGCCGCGCTGTTTTGGCATTGCCGTAATAATGGGCGCAAATGACCAAGGAACGCATCGCTACAACGGCAGACTCCGCGCTCGAGTCGGACGAGGTGTTCGAGCAGGCGGCTGACTTGTTCAGGTTGATGGCCGCGCCGATGCGTCTCAAAATCATCAGCAGCCTGTGCAATGCTGAAAAAAATGTGGGGCAGTTGCTCGGCGAGATCAACACCACCCAGCCCAATATGTCGCAGCACCTGAACACGCTCTACCAGGCTGGGGTGCTGGGAAAACGGCGCGACGGGGTGCAGATTTTTTACCGCATCGTCGACGACCGCGCCGCCAAGATGTGCCGTGCGGTGTGCATGCAGATTGCCATCGAAGGCGAGCATTATTCGATTTGAACGCCGCGCGGGTTTATCCTCAAACTGAAAACCCGTCCTTAAATTACCATTTACTTATATACAAGAATAGTATGAGAATGCGGACTGACGACGGGGTCAATCGGCGGGACAAAAAAGGACAACACATGACTGCGCAGAAAACGAAATTCCTGGGGGCTGCCGTGATGGTTTGCGCTGTATCGATGGCCCATGGCCAAACCGATGCGCTGCACACCCGCAGCCTGGCCGCCTCGTGTTCCAACTGCCACGGCACCGATGGCAGAGCGGCGCCAGGCATGGTGGCGCTGGCCGGATACGAGCGCGCCAGCCTGGTCAAAAACATGGCCGATTTCAAGAGTGGCGCCCGCCCCGCCACCATCATGCACCAGCTGGCCAAGGGTTACAGCGAGGCGCAGATCGACGCCATCGCCGGTTATTTCGCGGCGCAGAAGAAATAAGGGGAACGCAATGACGCAAACACTCAATCGCCGTTCACTTCTCAAAACTACTGTCGGCCTGGTGGGCGCTTCGGGGACGCTGGGCCTGATCGGCGCTTGTGCAACGGGTGGCAGCGGCCCCAAAGTGGTCGTCATCGGTGGCGGTTACGGCGGCGCCACGGCGGCCAAATATGTGCGGATGTGGTCCGACTACGGCATCAACGTCACCCTGGTCGAGCCCAACACAGCGTTCGTCTCCTGCCCGTTGTCCAACCTGGTGCTTGGCGGCAGCAAAACCATGGCGGACATCACCACGCCGTATGACAACCTGAGCCGGCGCCATGGCGTTACGGTGGTGCGCGACATGGTCGCGTCGATAGACGCCGATAAACGCACGGTAACACTCGCTGGCGGCTCCGTGCTGGCGTATGAGCGCCTGATCGTCTCGCCCGGTGTTGATTTCATGTGGGAAACCCTGCCCGGCATGAACCGCCCTGGCGCGCAAGACAACATCCTGCACGCCTGGAAAGCCGGCCCCCAAACCGTGGCTCTGCGCCGTCAATTGGAGGCCCTGCCCGACGGTGGTGTCTACGCCCTGTCGATCCCGCTGGCGCCTTATCGCTGTCCGCCCGGCCCGTACGAGCGCGCCTGCCAGATCGCCAACTACTTCAAAACCGCCAAGCCCAGGAGCAAGGTGCTGGTGCTGGATGCCAATGACGATGTCACGTCCAAAGGCCCGCTCTTCAAAAAGGCCTGGGCCGACCGTTATGCCGGCATCATCGACTACCGCCCCAAACACACCGTGGTGGACGTTGATGCCGCCACAAACACCTTGAAGTTCGAATTCAATGACGACGTGAAAGCGCAAGTGCTCAACGTCTTGCCGGCCATGCGTGCCGGTGACATCGCCGTCAAATCCGGCCTGGCCACGGCGAACAAGCGTTGGTGTGAAGTTGACTTTTTGACCTTCGAATCCAAAGCAGCAAAAAACATCCATGTCCTGGGCGACGCGATCCAGATCGCCGCGCTCATGCCCAAGAGTGGTCACATGGCGAATCAGCACGCGAAAACCTGCGCCGCGGCAGTCATTGCCTTGCTCGGCGGCCAGGCGCCCAACCCGGCGCCGATCTACAACAATACCTGCTACAGCTTTGTCAGCCCCGACGAGGTGGTGCATGTGGCCAGTGTTCATGCCTACAACGCCGGTGCCAAGACCATGACTGTGGTGGCCGGTGCGGGCGGGGTCTCTGCGGCGGCAAGCCCGCTTGAAGGGGCCTACGCATTTGGCTGGGCACAGAATATCTGGGCCGACGCGCTGGCCTGAAGTTATTAGAACAATTGGGGTCAGGTTCCAATTAATTATGCAATCGCCGCATAGTTAATTGGAATCTGACCCCAATTAATTTCCATTCAAAATGTCTAATTGGCACTTGAGATCACTGATGGCGACTTTGTTGGCGCTTGGCGTTGCGGCCTGCGCCAATTCTTTTGGACCTGACGGCCCGCCGGTTGAACCCCGGCAAGTCTCTAAGTCCGCCTGGATCGTCCAGGGCCTTTCAGCCCAGGGCTCAACGCAAAACCAGAACTTCATCAGCAACGCCGGCTTTGTCATCACGCCTGCCGGAGTGGTGGTGATCGACGCGCTCGGTTCCCCAGTGCTGGCGACCAAATTGCTGGCGGCCATCAAAAAGATCACGCCACTGCCGGTGACACATGTCATCGTCACCCACTACCATGCCGACCACATTTACGGCCTGCAAGTGTTCAAAACTGCCGGCGCGCGCATCATGGCGCACGTGAAGGGGCAGGATTATGTGGGCTCGGACACCGCCCGCACCAGGCTGGACGCCTCGCGCCATGACATCGCGCCGTGGATTGATGCCAACACCCAGGTCGTGCCGGCCGACGAATGGCTCGACGGCCCGCGCGATTTGACCCTGGGCGGCACGCGCCTGCAAATTCAAGCCATGGGCCCGTCCCACACGCCGGAGGACCTGGTGGTCTATTTGCCCGGCGAAGGCGTGTTGTTCGCGGGCGACCTGGTCTTCCGGGGGCGTATTCCCTTTGTCGGCCAGGCCGACAGCAGCCGCTGGGTCAAGGCGCTCGGGGAGATGCTCCTGCTGCAGCCCAAAGTGGTCGTGCCCGGCCACGGCGCGGTGAGCACAGAAGCCGTGGCCGACATGGAACTCACCCGCGCCTACCTGGCCCATCTGCGCGCCAGCATGCGCAAGGCGGCGAAAAACATGGATCCGTTTGATGAGGCCTACAAAAACACCGACTGGTCGGCATTTGACAAGGTGCCGCTGTTTGGCGTGCTCAACCGCGCCAACGCCTACAACACCTACCTGTTGATGGAGCGGGAGACCGAATAAGAATGCACGCGCCTGCCCAGAGGCGCCGCGCCCTGCTTGGGCAGGCGGTTGCGGGAGCCTTGGCAAGTCTGGCTGGCTGGAGCGTTGGCGCAGTGGCGAGCCTTCCTGTCCCCGGCTCCTTGCAAGACGAACTTACCGCCGCGTTGGGCGCCATCCAACCGCTGGTGCTGATGGTCAGCCTGGATGGCTGCCCCTATTGCAAGATCGCCCGCGAAAACTACCTCGAACCGCTGCGTCTTGAACAAAGTCTGCGGGTGGTTCAAATCAACATGCAGCACAAAACGCTGGTGAAAGATCTGCATGGCGTGACCAAAACGCATGAGCAGCTCATCGCTGAACTCAAGGTCACCCTGGCGCCGACGCTGATCTTTTATGGCAGCAAAGGGGTCGAGGTGGCCGAGCGCCTGATCGGCATCGGCTCCGAGGATTTTTACGGCGCTTACCTGGACCAGCGCCTTCAGACCGCGCGCGCGGCCGTGCGCCAATAGGACTTTTTTTTAACGCGCCGCGTCGAAAAAACGTCCGTCGTAATAGGCTTCGGCCGCCTGCAATTTTTTGGCCGGTTGTCCGTATTTTTCGCGCAGAGCCACAACGGTTTTTGCGCCTTCGGGGTTGATGCGTGCGGTTTTTTCGAAGCCCGATTTGGCATCCAGCAAGATGCCGTACGAGGTCTCGGCCGCTTGCAGGTTGCTGTCGGGGACGTTTTTCATGAAGAGCGCCAGTGCCGCCGGTTTGTTGGCCGGGTGCAGCTGCTGTGTGCGCCATCGCACAGAGCGCAAGCAAGCCCGAGCGCAAGATGATGGCGGCAAAGGAAAGCCTTTCTTTAGGAGCGCTTCATGGCGACATGTGATGCCTGCGGAAATGATTACGACGGGTCTTTTCAGATTCTTATGCGTGACAGGACCTACACGTTTGACAGTTTTGAATGCGCGATCCATCGGCTTGCGCCCACCTGCGCGCATTGTGGTGTACGCATCGTCGGGCATGGCTTGCAAAAGGGCGAGCGGATATTTTGCTGTGACCATTGCGCCGAACACGCCGGCGTGAAGGAACTGCAGGATCGTGCCTGAGCAGGTTTATTGAGACCATTTATGACCATTTATTTGTGACCATTTAATAGCAAGGGGAATGAACATGCAACAGCTGAAAGACCTGATGAGCCGCGACGTGAAAGTCATCAATCCCGACATGACCATCCGCGACGCCGCCAAAAAGATGCGAGACGGTGACTTTGGCATGATGCCGGTGGGCGAGGACGACCGCATGATTGGCACGATCTCGGACCGCGACATTGCCATTCGCGCGGTTGCCGAGGGCAAAGACAACAGCACCAAAGTCCGTGACGTGATGTCCGAAGGCATCGCCTGGGCTTACGAGGACGATTCGGTCGAAGCGGCGGCCAAAATCATGAGCGAGCGGCAAGTGAGGCGATTGCCGGTTGTCGATCGGGACAAGCGTTTGGTTGGCATCGTCGCTTTGGGTGATTTTGCCGTGGAACGTTCCGAATTTCAGCCTGCTGCTCTGGCGCTGTCTGAAATCTCGAAACCGTCCTAGCAACGTTTCGCACTCGCCCTGGCAACTGCATGAAACCCGCAAAAAACGTCAGCACCAAAGCGCCGC
>JANNYX010000313.1:0-1920 GCA_031410295.1 Rhodoferax sp. | reverse complement strand
ACGCAGGCCGAGGCGACGATGGCATCCACGCCTTTGACATTGAGCTGTTTCCACAGTTCCGCCGGGGCTTTCGGGTCGCGCGCGCCCACCGCCAGGTTGTCATGGATTTCCAGCGAGACGCTGTCGACCACCTGGATGCCTTCGTGTTCGATGTAATCGATCACGAGTTGGGTCAGCGGTTTCATGTAGGGCGCGATGATGGAGACCCGTTTCGCGCCCATTGCCTGCAAGCCCTCGACCAGGGCGCCGGCGCTGGTGATGACGGGCGCGGGTGCGCCGTTGGCCACCGTCACCTGGTGCAGGCGGCGTTGTGATTCGCGGTGGTAACCCCGGCCCATGCTCATGATGGCGACCAGGCAGGCGTATCCAAGCGCGTCCACACGCGCGTCTGACAACTCCATCGCGCAGCGGTCCGAGTCTTTGTCCATCGCGGCGAGTTCTTCCTTCGTCACCGATTTCATGCGCATGCGGCTGGAATGGAAAGTGAAGCGCTCGGGCAGGATCTGTTCGCGCGCGCGCAACATCGCTGGAATTTCGGTTTCCATCGTCGTGTTGGAGCTCGGCACGATCAGGCCGATGCGGTAGTTTGATTTAGCGGTCATTTCAGTTCCTTTTCTGCGCTTTTGCAAGCCACGTTTGGCTTGCAGTGACGCATTGTTGTCTCTAACATTCATACCAACAAATACAAATTTAAGATTGATTCATAACCGATCAATATTAATCGAGGGAGTGACATTATGGAACTGCGACAACTGCGGTACTTCAATGCGTTGGCGAGCGATCTGAGTTTTACGCGCGCGGCAAAAAGCCTCAACGTGTCCCAGCCGCCCTTGAGTCTCCAGATCGCGCAGCTTGAAGACGAACTGGGCGCGCGCCTGTTTGACCGCACCAGCAGGAGCGTGGCGCTGACCGACGCCGGTCGCGCCATGGTGCCGCACGCCAAGGCCATTTTGGCGCGTATTGAAGAGGCGCGTGGCCACGTGGCGCGTGTCGCCAGCGGGCTGGAAGGGCGGGTGCAGATTGGTCTGGCCGGCTCGCACTTCCTGGGGCCGTTCCCGAAATTCATCAGCGCCTTTCAGCAAATGCGACCCAAAGTTGAAATCGCCCTGCATGAAATGAAACCGGCAGATCACCTGCACGCGCTCAGAGACGACCGGCTCGACATTTGCCTGTCGCGCACGCCCGCGCAAGACGCTCAGGTGAGCGCGGCGCTGCTGTGGCGCGACCCGGTGGTTGCCGCCTTGCCGCCGGGCCACCGCCTGGGCAAGCGCAACCGCATCAGCCTGGCCGATTTGCGCAACGAAGATTTTGTCTTTTTGCAGCACCAGTCCTCGGCTTTTGCCAAACGCCTGTACGACGCCTGCCTGCGCGAAGGTTTTACGCCGCGCATCGTGCAGCAGGTGGTGGAGATTCCGGCTGCGCTGAACCTGGTGGCCGCCGGTTTGGGCGTGACCCTGGCGCCCGCGTCATTGGCGCTGCTGCGAAAGGATGCCATCCAGCTGTGCACGTTGACACAGTCACAAATCTCCATCAGCCCGGAGCAGGCCAAGGTGGCCAGCGAGGGTGACGGCCAGGGCGCAGCGGCGCGCAATACCGATGCAGGCGAACAACTCAATGGTGACGTCTACGTGTTGTGGCACAGTAAAGACGACAACCCGGCGGTGGCGGAATTCAGAAAGTCACTGCTGACCTGGGCGCATGAGCATGTGTTTGAATGATTGAGTGGTTGAGTGGTTGAGTGGTTGAGTGGTTGAGTCGCTAAATATTAAGTTTAATTTTTTACTATGTAAATTCGTACCAATAAGGCCGTCTAATAATATCAATGTATTGCTACTATATATATAGTAAAAATGTGCTTTATATATACATATTATTAAACACACTTAGTAAAAAACGACAAAACTGGCGCCAACTTGACCC
>JANNYX010000312.1:0-6789 GCA_031410295.1 Rhodoferax sp. | reverse complement strand
GCGACGCCTGCTCGGCGCCATGTCGATCTTCACGCTGCTCATGACGGTCCCGCAAATCCTGACGATTTGGGTCGGTCAGCAGGCCGCTGGCGTGTCGGTGCTGTCGTGGAGCGCCTATCTGCTGTCTGCCTTGCTGTGGTTTTGGTTTGGCTTGCAGCAACGTGACAGGAACATCTACCTGCCGTGTGTCGGCTGGGTCATTCTTGATGGCGCCGTGATCGCGGGTGCGATTGTGTATGGGTAAGTGTGTAGGGGTAAGGCCACGGTGCACGGTCGCACTGGCCAGTTATCGCTCAGCGCCTACAGTTTCAATGGCCCTCGCTTTGTTTTTTATGCCAGGAGCTCTTTAAAACGAGGTAACAACGGGCTGCAAGACCAAGTGATTGTGGTTGACGTGCAATTCAGCGCGTTGGCGAACTGGCGGCGGGTTTGCTGACCAAGCCCGATGGTGGACATTTCGGCCCGCACCCTTCCAATGCAAAAGGAGAAACAAAATGAAGAAAACCATTTTCGCCGTCATCGCCGCGTCAATCGCGATGTTCTCGCTGGCGGGCCTCTACACCGGCGTGTTGGCGCGCGAGTTCATCACCACACACGTGGATAAAGCGCTGATGCGCACGCCCCCTAACCTGGTGCTGGTGTTCTTTGGGTACCTTGTTTTGGCGTTGCTGATGGCGCTGATTTACCGGCGGTTTATTCGCGTCACCGGCTCACCCGCGTGGAGCGGTTTTTGTTTTGGCATGGCAGCAGGCGTGTGCTGGCTCATGCCCTACAGCCTCATTCTGTTTGGTGTCTACAATTTTCCCTACATCGTGCTGCCGCTGGATTTTGTCTGGGCGCTTGTGGAGCAAGGCGTGGGTGGCCTTGTGATCGGCCTGATTTATGGGAAGTTAAATGCGAATGCCTAAGAGGTCTTTGATTTGCGACTGACTCCGTTAGACTTCGATCTCGCACTTTCTGCCAGGAGGTTTCGATGTTTGATCACCTTGGTTTTGGCGTGACAGATTACGCCGTGAGCAAAGCGTTTTTCCTCAAATCCCTCGAACCGCTGGGTTTGGGAATCGTCATGGAAGGCGAACACGGGCTGGGCATCGGGTCCAAGGGAAAACCGTCGCTGTGGTTGTTCCAGACCGCCGAAAAACCAACGCCCTTGCACCTGGCGTTCACGGCCGAAAATCGCCAGCAGGTGCAAGACTTTTACCGCGCCGCGCTCGCAGCGGGCGGCAAAGACAACGGCGCGCCGGGCCTGCGCCCGCACTACCACCCCAACTACTACGGCGCGTTTGTCATTGGCCCGGACGGTCACAATGTCGAAGCGGTTTGCCACCGGCCCGAGGCTTGAACCAGGCAACGCCGCCGGCCATCAACGACTACCTTTGAGCTGAACCTTTAGCGTTTAGCGTTTAGCGTTGCAATTCTGGCGCTCTGCATGGGCAGGCTATGGGCGGGTTCGTCCACGCACCTGCTTACAAGTCTGGCTGACTCAGCCCTGTACCTTTCGAAAAAAAGGGCGTACATTTTTCCAGCACCGATAGCCTGTCACCATCACCACCGAACTCACACAAGGGAGATAAGTCATGGCCTCGACATTCATTCCGAACAAGCGCATACCAAGCGTTGTGAAGCAACTTCCCACAACGATTGATCCGGGTAAGCCAGTGCCGCATTTGGTCACACCACAGACCGCCGTGCATCTCTTCAAAGCCGAGGGGGAATTTGGCGACAAAGTTGCTGGCGCCGGGTTCAGCGTCAGCAATTACGGCCTTTACGCGTCAAGCGCACAGGGTGTCGGCTTCTATGCCGTTGGGGCTGAACTGGCGGCCGAGTTCGAGGGCAATGTCAAGATGCGCGGTGGCTGTGACGTCATAGGCGACCTACGTACACGCGGCAATCTTGTCTGTGACGGGCATCTGCACACCCTGGGCAATCACACTGTCGATGGCGACATTCAGCTCACCGGCGCCGATTACGCCGAGGATTTTGACATCGCCGATGTCATTGGCGCGGACCCTGGCACCGTCATGGTACTGGACGACACCGGTGGCGTGCGCATGAGCAATACCGCCTACGATCGCCGCGTGGCCGGCGTCGTCTCGGGCGCGGGCGGCTATAAACCGGCTGTCATACTGGACCGTCAACGCCCTGAAAACTGCCAAGGCATGGAACGGCGTCCGCTGGCGTTGATGGGCAAGGTGTATTGCAAGGTCGATGCCTCAAACGTGCCAATCGCGGTTGGCGACCTCTTGACGACCTCGTCGACGCCCGGGCATGCGATGAAAGCGGCCAACCCGCAAGCGGCATTTGGCGCGGTGATTGGCAAAGCGTTGCGGCCACTCGCAGGGGGTCTGGGCCTGGTCCCGATTCTGGTTGCGCTGCAATGAGCGCCCTGCGCGCCAGCATCGCGCGGCTGCCGCGCTTTGAGCGGGCCACGATCAACATCGGCGAGGTTGCCGAGTTCGTCCATATGCATCGCCCGATGTCGATGCGGGCACTCATCGCGACCATCGACGCGTTGCCCGAATCAGTGCCCTTTCATTCGAAGATTGTCACCGGCACAGCGCTTGGCGGCGAGGTGACGGTGACGCTTGGCAAGGATGGCAGTTATCGCTCCAGCGGCTTTATGCGGGCCACCGGGGCGCTCTCGTTTTCTTACCGGATCACCGCCATCGTGCGCAGCGTCAGTGGCGGGGTCATGGTGGCGACGGTGCACAGCGGCAAAGTGTTCGGCAGCGACACAGCGGGCGAGCGCCAAAGCAACTGGGATGAAATCGGCGTCGATCAGGATCGGATGAAACTCATCCGCAACGCCTGGCCCGACATCTGCGCCGGCAAGTTGGAGGTGCGCCGCTCAACCGAGCTCAGTGGCGTGCTTGGCTCTGCCACTGATCTCATCAAGGACATTGCGCTCTTCGTCGCCGCCGCCCAAACGCTGGGCGCCAGCCTTGCAATTTGTCTGGTGATTGGCTCCGAACTGGGCGATGCCGGGGTTGACGTGCCCGGGCTGGGCGGGGTTGTCGGGCTGGGTATTGTTGGCGGTTCGCTGTTCATCTGGGGGCCGCTGGCCATCGGCCCGGCGATCATCCTGGGTGTTGCCGCCGGCGCCGTCGTTGACGCCATGGTCAAGATTCGGCGCTTGAAACCGTTTGAAGAAGAATTCGCGCGCGCAGTATTTGGCGATTCCATCAACTTTGAAGATGTACGCCTGACCAACCTTTCAGGAATCGGCACGAGGGCGTTCGTTGCGCCGACCGTCGACAACACGATCCTGGTCAACATTGGCAACGCCTTTGATGCGCCCACCCAGGCGGTGTTCAAAAGTTACCCTGTCAAAGGCCAGATACTGATCCACGAGCTCACCCACGTCTGGCAAATCCAGCACAGGTCGTTGACGGACGGTTACGTTCCCGGCTGGTTGTGTGAAGGTATCGTCGAAAAGACCCAGGGCGACTCTGCCTACAAATCCGGCGAACCCGGCCCGCCCTGGAGTTCGTTTGGCATTGAAAGCCAAGCCTCCATTGTCGATCGCTGGTTCGCTGGCACAACAGGCAAAAAATCGCTCGACCCCGACAATTCGTCACTGACAGCGATGGACTTGAACAGCCGCTATTTCGCCTACATCAACAACAACATCCGCCTGGGTATTGCGTAAAGCAAATCAGGCCTGGCCCGCAGCGGCCCGGTCCAGCGGCACATTCAACGGCGTCAGCGCCTTGCCGTGCAATAAATAACCGATGAGGTTGTCGGCCGCCAAATGCGCCATGGCCATGCGCGTGGGGATGCTGGCGCTGGCAATATGCGGCGTCAGCACGACGTTGGGCACGGTGAGCAGCTCGGGGTGGACTTTGGGCTCACCCTCGTACACGTCAAGCCCGGCCGCGGCGATTTTTTTGTTGCGCAGGGCGTCGGCCAGCGCGGCGTCGTCCACAATGCCACCGCGCGCGATGTTGACCAGCGTGGCGCTGGGTTTCATCAAAGCCAGCTCGGCGCCGCCAATGGTGTGATGCGCTTCTTTGGAATAAGGCAACACCAGCACCACGTGGTCTGCCGTGCGCAAGAGTTCATCTTTGGTGACGTAACGCGCCTGGCAGGCGGCTTCAGACGCGGCGTCGAGGCGCGAGCGGTTGTGGTAAATCACCTTCATGCCAAAACCGTGTGCGCCGCGTTTGGCGATGCCCTGGCCAATGCGGCCCATGCCGATGATGCCCAGGGTGCTGCCGTGAATGTCGGCGCCGGCGAATTGGTCAACGGTCCATTTCTGCCACAAGCCGGCGCGCAGGAAATGTTCGGATTCTGAAATGCGCCGCGCTGTCGCCATCAAAAGCGCAAAGCCGAAATCAGCCGTGGTCTCGGTGAGCACGTCGGGCGCGTTGGTGGCGAGCACGCCGGCAGCGGTCATGGCGGGCACGTCGAAATTGTTGTAACCCACGGCCATGCTGGCGCAGATTTTCAGCTCAGGGCAGGCCTTGATGACCTCGGCGTCCATCGGCTCGCCACTGGTGCTGAACAAGCCCTGTTTGCCTTGCAGTTTCTGGATCAGCTCGGCCTTGCTCCACAACACATCAGCCTGGTTGGATTCGACTTCAAAGTGCTGCTCGAGCTTGGTGATGATGGCGGGGAAGTTGGCGCGGGCGACAAGAATTCTGTTTTTGCTAATTTTCATAGAAGTTACAACTATATAGGCCGTCTAATACATTCATTATTGTGCTATATTAAATATAGTATAAATGACTAATTTAAAATCGATACTTAAGACAAGATAGTTATCTCAAGACAATTTGAGGCATCCACAACTTTGTTCCTTTTGGCCTGTGGTTGCCAGCCCATCACGGCCAGCAAAATGAAAAAACCGACCACATAGGCCACCGCCACATGCCAGCCGCCCTTGAGCCAGGCGCCGACTGATTTTGCCTCGGGGTAGAGGTTGCTCAAGGCGACGCCGGCCGAGGAGCCAAACCAGATCATGCTGCCGCCAAAACCGACGGCGTAAGCGAGGAAGCCCCAGTCGTAACCACCCTGTTTGAGCGCCAGCGCGGTCAGCGGAATGTTGTCAAACACGGCACTCAAAAATCCGAGGCCCAACGCGCTGGGCCATGACGCAACCGGCAGATGTTGCACCGGCATCATCGCCGCGGACATCACCAGCGACAACAAAAACACGCTGCCCTTGAAGGCGCCAGGCAGCAAACGCCAATTGGGCGCGCGCCACGCCGTCGTGACCAATATAGCCGCCCACACGGCGATGCCAATCACCGGCAGCGTGTCAAGCACTGCCGGTGCGCGCAGGTTGAAGTAAACATTCGCCAATACCGCTGCCAGCAGGATGATGGCGACGATGGCCACACGCGCCCATTCGACGCGTGCACCCGTGGGCGCGTCTTTCATGATGGGCTGAAAGGCGTGTTGCTGGCGCGCGGCGATGATGCCGAAAATCAGCAGCGCCGGGATGGCGCCGACGTAGGCTTCAAACACCTGTCCGGGCGCGACGCCGTCGATCCACATCATGGTGGTGGTGGTGTCGCCGACCACACTGCCGGCTCAACCAGCGTTGCTGGCGGCCACGATGGCGGCAAGAAACCCAATGTGCACCTTGCGCCGGTACAACACTGCGGCCATGGTGCCGCCAATCATCGCGGCGGCAATGTTGTCCAGAAAGCTAGAGATCACAAAGACCAGGATCAGCATCACAAAGCCGCCCTTCCAGTCGACGGGCAGATAGTTGGGCAGGATGGCGGGGATTTGTGTCTTCTCGAAATGGTCCGCCAAGAGGGCAAAACCGAGCAGCAAACCCAGCAGGTTGGCAATGATGATCCACTCGTGTTGCAGCAGTTTGAGCAGCCCGGCGACGCCGGGTGTGCCGGCAAAATCGGCAAACCCTAGCTTGTACAAGCTGATGACCAAAAGCCCAGTGACCGCCACCGGCAGCGTGTGGTGGTGAAAGAGCGCCACACCCAAAAGCGTGAAACCAAACAGGAAAAATTCCAGCGGAATGCCAAAGACGAACATCAGGTCTCCAAATTATTCTGGTGATGGCTTGCCCAGGCCGCAACCGCTTTGAATGCGCGTTTTTTCAAGCCGCGATTTCAAACACCTGGCGCAGGTAGGCCAGGTATTTTTCGTCGTCACACATGTTCTTGGAGGGCGTGTCGCTCAGTTTCGCCACCGGTTGGCCATTGCAACGCACCATCTTGATGACGATCTGCAGCGGCTCGTACCCCAGGTCGTTGGTGAGATTGGTGCCAATGCCAAAGGCCAGTTGCGCCCGGCCCTTGAACTGGTTGTACAGCGCGATGGTGCGCGGCACGGTAAGGCCGTCGCTGAAGATCAGGATCTTGGTCTTCGGGTCCACGCGGTTGTGGACGTAATGGCCGATCATGCGTTCGCCCCACTGGAATGGGTCGCCGCTGTCATGGCGCGCGCCGTCAAAGAGTTTGCAGAAATACCTGTCGAAGTCACGCAGGAAAGCGTTCATGCCGTAGACGTCCGAGAGGGCAATGCCGAGGTCGCCGCGGTATTCACGCGCCCAGGATTCAAAGCCGAACACCTGGCTGTCGCGCAGGCGCGGGCCCAGGGCCTGCGCTGCCTGCAGGTACTCATGCGCCATCGTGCCCAGGGGCGTGAGCCCGAGCTTCAAGGCCAGGAGCACATTGCTGGTGCCGGCCAGCTGGCCCGGGACGCCACTCTGTTTGCCCGGGCTTTGCAGCGTGCCAAGCTGGGCGGAAAGTACGCGCAGCACCTCGTCTTGCCAGGCGCCGGAAAAACGTCGGCGCGTGCCGTAGTCGGCAATTTTCA
>JANNYX010000311.1:0-11911 GCA_031410295.1 Rhodoferax sp. | reverse complement strand
GAATTCATCACATCGGCGCCGATGAAGATCATGAAGATCATGGCCGAGCCTTCGGCAGTGGCGTAAAAACACTGCCTGAACTTTTCCATGGTCAGCTCGCGTTTCAAAAGCGCCGCGACAAAGGTGGCCGCCGCGCCCACGCCCGCGCCCTCGGTGGGCGTGAAGAAGCCGCCGTAGATGCCACCGAACACGACGGTGAACACGGCTGCAATCGGCAACACACCTTTGAGCGATTGCAAGGTAAGTTTTTCGATGTCTTCTTTTTCCGGCGCATGGCCGGGCGCCAGGCGCACGTAGATGCCGATGGCGATCATGTAACCCAGCATGGCAATGATGCCCGGAACCATGGCGGCGGCGAACAGCTTGGCGATGTTTTGCTCGGCCAGGATGGCGTAGATCACCAAGGGCACGGACGGTGGAATCAAGATGCCCAAGGTGCCACCGGCAGCCAAAGTGCCGGTCGACAGGCGCCCCGAATACCCGTGGCGGCGCATCTCCGGCAATGCCACCGAGGTGATGGTTGCCGCCGTTGCCACCGAAGAACCGCAGATCGAGCCAAACGCGGCGCTGGCCAACACCGCCGCCATCGCCAGCCCGCCCTTGAAGCGGCCCATCACGGCCGCGGCGAAACCGAACAGGGCTTTGGAGATGCCGCCCTGGGTGGCAAAGTTGCCCATCAGGATAAAGAGCGGGATCACCGACAGGTCGTAACTTGAAAACCGCGCAAAGGCCAGGCCGTTGAGGTAGTTGGACAGCGGCATCCAGCCCGACTGGCCGATATACCCGATGCAGCCAGCGACAAACATGGCCACGGCAATCGGCACACGCACGGCCATCAGCAAGAGCATGATGCCGAAGATCATCAAGGCCAGCGCGATCGGGCTCATGCGACGGCTCCGGTGGCAACGTGCCCTACGTCGGGGTTGCCGCGCACGGTTTGAAACAGCGCGATCACCGCGGTGAGCGCCAGCGGCGGCACGATGAAGGCGTAGACCACCCATTCCGGGAACCCCATCATCATGCTGGAGGATTGGGTGTTGAACGCGTTAAGGCCGCCGATGACGCTGCGCCAGGACAGGAGCGCCATCATCAGCGCTATCAGCAGGGCGCCGAAACGGTCGAGTCTGTCGTTGGTGGCGTCGCTGGCTTTGGCGGTGAAAAAGTCCACGATGATGTTGCCGCGCTTGAATTGGCACAAAGGCATAAAGAGCGCAATGGCCGCGCCGGCTGCCACAGCGGTCAATTCAAAGTCGCCCTGCACCGTCCAGCCGATGGTGTTGCGCCCAATTAGGCTGGCGCAGGTCATCAAGGTGATCACGGTCAATATCAGGCCGGCCAGCACGGCGCAAAACCGGGCCAGGGTTTCCAGAAATCTCATGGTTTGTCTCCTCGCGTTGTTTTTATTGCCGGCCCCTGCCGCTGGCGCCCGCGCCGGCCACGCGCTGGCCCGCCGGGTGTTTGACGCCGGTAATTTGAAAAACGTGAACTGGCGCCTTTAGGGCATCTAAACCACCTTGACGGTGATCGGTGTGAGCCCTGTCACGAAACCATACATGGTGTCGCCCGCCACCACCGCCGCCACGCCCACGGGCGTGCCCGAATAAATCAGGTCGCCGGGTTGCAGCTCCCAGGCGGCGGAGATGTGTTCGATGGTTTCGCCAATGTTCCAGATCAGCTTGGCGACATTGCTGCGTTGTTTGTCTTTGCCGTTGACTTGGATGTAAATCTCGGCCTTTTCCACGTCGCCCGCCTGTGCCGCAGCCGTGATCGGGCCACAAGGCGCCGACTGGTCAAACGCCTTGCCGATGCACCACGGTCGGCCCAGCTTCTTTTGCTCGCCTTGCAAGTCGCGGCGTGTCATGTCCAGGCCCACGGCGTAACCGTAGATGTGTTTTTTGGCGTCTGCCGCCTTGATGTTTTTGCCGCCCGTGCCAATCGCCACCACCAGCTCGATTTCATGCTGGTAGTCTTTGGTCATGACGGGGTAGGCCACGCTGGCGGTCTCGCCGGCTTTGACCTCGACCACCGCGTCAGCGGGTTTCAGGAAAAAGAAGGGCGGCTCGCGGCCGGTGAAACCCATCTCTTTGGCGTGTTCAACGTAATTGCGGCCGACACAATAAACGCGGCGAACGGGAAAGCGCTCGGCTTTGCCAACCACGGGCAGGGACGCCTGCGCAGGGGCTTGAATCACAAAACTCATGTCAATCTCCTCATGATGGTGTCTCTTTCTGAAGGTGCCCAAGGGCGTTTGCGCTGGGCGGTGGAAAGCTTGAACCGACTCTCGCCGGGTGCCGGTTTGATCAGGATTGTCTCCGATCAAGACGCCCAAAAAGGCGCTTCAGGTTGACGTTGCTATGCGTATATCTGTAATGCATAAATTTATGATTGAACAATCGAATATAGGACGACAAATAATAATAATAGTGCGCTATATTAATTATATCAATAAGTTAGTATTTATAGTCTATAATTTACACTAAATTGAAAATAAACGACAATTTTCAGGCTGCACTCAGTTTGTTATCTTGTGTTTTAGTCCGCGAATTTTTGCCAGCGATCCGGATAGACCATAAACCCGAACTACCACAGCGCCGCTGGCCCGTTGAAATAGACACGCAGTTGTCCCGATATTGGCAAATGTCCCGTTCGGCCGAAGCCAGCAATCATTTGAAACGGGTGCGCTAGCCGCTATATTTAGCTTTAGCGCAACATGCGCATCCAAAGGAGGCCGTCGTATGACACAGGACCAGCCAACTCAAGGCATGAGCCTCAAAGAGGCATCTGATGTTTACGAGAATGGCAAGCACCGGCGCTACAGCTTGCTGTTTGCTGTCAACGGTGGCGCCTTTGCCATCGCCAAACTCCTCAACGTTGAGCCTGGCAGCACAAAAGCAGTGCTTGGCGACTTGACGCTGGGACAGTTGTCGATCGGCATGGCGGCCTTCACTGCCGTGATGGTGTGGGACATTTACGGCTTTGGGAAAAAAATGCGCCGCCGCTACCTGAAGGACGCGTTTGGCCGGCAAGGCAAAGCCGTGCTCCTCCTGATTGGCGCGCTGATCGTCGTAGGCTGGCTCCTCGCTGGGGCGCGCAGGGTGATGTCGCCTTAAACGGTTTGCGGGCCAGGCGGCTGTCAACTAACCCGAGGGC
The DNA here is from genome assembly GCA_031410295.1 of Rhodoferax sp. GTDB lineage: Bacteria > Pseudomonadota > Gammaproteobacteria > Burkholderiales > Burkholderiaceae_C > JANYCG01. Next base: position 8,761 of record JANNYX010000311.1, on the reverse strand, counting down.
GCGTTCAACCATCTCTGCTGGTCCTGGTGTCGCAAGCTCCAAGTACCCGCACACCTCGGTGCCCGCGTCAAAGCGCTGCTTGCAGACGGCCCTTGCGCCGGAATTGTCAATCCGACTTCGCCACCAGCTCAAAGTGTTCCACCGTCGGCGGGCCGTTGAAAAACGGACCCACAATTGCGCGCCACTGCGCAAACAGCGGCCCCTGCCTGAAATCCACCGTGTGGTTCTCCAGTGTGTCCCAGAAAATTTGCAGCAGGTAGCGCTCCTTGCTTTCAATGCCCCGGTTGACTTTGTAGCCCTGAAACCCCGTGGCCTTGGACGCCACCTCGCGCACGCCGCGCTGGAGGGCCTCTTCAAAAGCGGCGTTTTGGCCAGGGTGGATTTTGATGTCGGCGAGTTCGAGGATCATGGTGTCTGGGTGCGTTTGTGCGCAAAGTGTTGAGGGGGATTGCGGTAGTTTATCGGTGTTGGCTCCGGTTTATCCCCCATTTTGGGGATGACCCGCGGCACGCCCGTGTATAGAATAATTTGAACGCAGCCGGGATGGTCGTTATATTGAATGGACCAGGCACTTCAAATTTTGTATCGATATCGACGTTGAATTGTCGGGTGAGGTACCACCTTGCGTTGCAGGTTTTGCGACGTAATTCGTTGGGCGGTTAGAGCAAACTCTGTCAGAACAGACGAAAGGGGTTTTCATGAGTTATGACCATGTCGCGCAAGCGGCCCGACGCAAAATCATCATCCGCGCAGCCATTGGCGTGTCGACACTCGTCACCGGGTGTTCAACCGTTGCACCTCCAGCTGCTGGCCCAAGGCCGCAGAATTGGGCAAGCCCGGTTGCGGCAAGTCCCGGGCTGCCCAATCTCCATCGCGTCAACGCATTCCTCTATCGCTCGGCGCAGCCATCCACTGAGGGCTTTGTTTTCCTGGACGCGCGGGCGAGCCTCGCAAACGCGGACCTACCGATCAAAACCGTCGTCTCGTTGCGTGCCTTCAATTCTGACGCTCGGCCCGCGTCACCCTCCACGGGATTGCGGCTAGAACAAATCCGGTTCAAGACGTGGCATCCCGAGGATGAGGATGTGGTCAAGTTCCTGCGCATCGTCACCACACCTGCGCTGCAACCCGTGCTCGTACATTGTCAGCACGGCTCGGATCGCACCGGGACGATGGTGGCAATCTATCGAATCGCCTTCGAAGGCTGGACCAAGGCAGCGGCCACCGACGAGATGGTCAACGGGGGCTTTGGCTTCCATCCGATGTGGCAGAACTTGCTTGGTTATATCGACGCATTGGACGTCAATGCCATCAAGGAAAAAGTCACAAATGAAGGGCCTTGGCAATAGCCGGATATGAAGTTGGACTTGCCCTCCATCCACCCCAAGGTGTAGCATTCCCCTCTCGCCTCGGTCCGCGGCTTGATCGGTGTCAGGGCCAATTCAGCAGATCGCACAATCCCAACCTGGAGGCGCCATGGCCGACACGCCGACCGACCAGTATCTGGCGCACAACCAGCAATACGCCGGCGGGCAGGCGGTGCGCAAGCCCAGCCACCCTGGCAAGCAGGACAAACAGACCGGCACCCAGCTCAATGTTGGGTTGATCACTTTCTTCCGTGGCGCTCGCAGTATTCTGGAAACCAGCCGGCTGCCCGATGCTATCAAGTATGTGGGTTGGTGCGTCCTGCTTCTGTTGCCTACTTCGTTTGTCGGCAAGGGCCTGAACTGGGCGTTGACGATCGGGAATGCCGGGGTCGCGCTTGCCATCGTAGGATTTGCCGCAGTTCTCTTGCTGCTGTTTGCGGCCCTCATGACCAATGAGCAATTTCTAAGGGACGTGCAGCTGCAAGGGATACGGTGGCCAAGTGTTTTGTCGATCACCCTTGGCTGGCTCGCCGTTATGGTTTTCGGCGGGCTGTCGTGTGGCTTCGAGCGAATCGGCATCGTTGAGTTGCAACCGAGTGTGCCCTTCGCAGAGGGCTGCGCCACGCGTTATGCAGATTTTTACCTGTGGCACCTGTTCGACTCGATTCCGGGCATCAAATTCAACGAGACTGTCGGCTGGACCCAGCGCTACGTGTATTCCGACAAGCTTTCCGGCTGGCTGCTGCTCGCGTTCAAGGTGCTGGTCGTCGTCTCCATCATTGGCTCTTTTGTCGTGACCGGGCGCCTTCGCCGCGAAAATGAAACGACCGTTTCGTCAAAGGATGGGCGCGCGAATTGAATTTAAATGAGGCGAAGGGCAATTCCAATCTCACACGGTCGTCTCCACGACCCCGTCCGCATGTTTCGCAAACCGCTTCGTCTCGCGGCCATGCACCGGCGCCGTGTCAGGGAAGGGCCAGCCGCCGAATTCGGTGCGGCGGTAGTCGGCGAAGGCCTGGTGGATTTCGGCCTGGGTGTTCATCACGAAGGGGCCGTATTGGGCCACTGGCTCGTTGATGGGTTTGCCTTGCAGCACCAAAAATTCGGCTTCGCAGTCGCCGTTGACAAGCTCAACGTCGAGGCCAGCGTTGAGTTCAATCGCAGCGTGCTGGTTGACGCGCTGGCCGTTGATCGACACACTGGCGCCTTTGAAAAAGTACAACATGCGGCGCGTGTCGGGCCCCGTGGCGTGCGGCAATTTCCAGGTGGCGCCGGCTTGCATTTTCAGCGTCCAGATGGCCAGGTCACTGCCCTGCTGAGAGGCCCAGGAGTCGGGTGGGGGCGCCAGCGGCGTCAGCGTTCTTTGGCCGCGCTCGTCTGAAAAACGCCCGGCGATGCAGGCGATGGCGGTGGTTTTTCCGTTCACATCCGCGTCAACCCGGCGCGGGATTTTTTCGTCCCACAACATGGTGAAATGCGGCGCCACCATCTTGTGGCTGGCCGGCAGATTGAGCCAGATCTGAAAGAGTTCCAGCGGGTTGTTGCCAGCTTCGTTCAGGAGTGGAAACATCTCGGAATGCACGATGCCTTTGCCGGCCGTGAGCCATTGCACGTCGCCGCACACCTCGCTGCCCGGCGCTGCAACTGGCGCGGTGGCATCGCCGCTGTTGCTTTTTCCGAAGCGGGCGGTGGCGCCCAGCGAGTCGGAATGGTCGATCAGCCCCTTGCGCACGATCGTCACCGTCTCGAAGCCGCGGTGCGGGTGCGAGGGGAAGCCGGGCACGGTCATTCCGTGGTACATGCGCCACCCGTCAATGCCTTCAAAGTCCTGGCCCATATTGCGCCCGGCCAGCGAGGCGTTGGGGCTCATGTCGGCTTTGCCCCTCGGGTAGAGGTCGTCGTGGTAAACGCAGAACAGAAACGGGTCAACGGTGGGCCAGGGGAAACCCAGAGGTTTTGTTCCCAAAATGGGGTTCGTGGTAGCGGTCGCAGCAAAGGCAGCGGCCGCAGTGGGGGTCAAAATAGCCATATTAAAAGCGCCTTTCAAAAAGTTTGAAGAAAAACAGCAATAGGCCGTCAAATAATAACGATAGTTTGCTATATAAGTAATAGCAATATCAACTCCAGCGTCAGCGCACAGACCACCCTCTGGTGCCGACGTGGCGCGTAATGTTGCGTTGTTCACGAAAATCATCTGCCAGGATCAAATCCGGCTGAAATATTCTCGCTTTTGCCAATCGGCCTTGTCGTCTGCAAGGGCATAACGGTCGAGTTCAGACTGTTTGATGCGTTGGTAATAACCGAGAAACAAATTGCCGAATCCTGCACTGTAGGTGGGGTCTGCGCGCAGCGCTTCAAGGGCCTCGCCGAGGCTTGCAGGCAGGCAGATCTGGCCCGCGCTTGCACCACTGGCGGATGCCGCTGCATCCTCGTTCGTGTAGGGCGATACGGTGGCGGGCGGCGCCTCGAGCTGGCGCTGCACGCCGTCCAGCCCGGCGTAGATCTGCGACGCGATGTAAAGGTAGGGGTTGGCCGCCGGCTCGCCGATGCGGTTTTCAATGTGCGTGGCCGCGTCACCCGCGGCGCCCACCACACGCAGCATCGCACCGCGGTTGTCGCGCCCCCAGACGATGGCCTGCGGCGCCAGCGCGTTGGGGCGGAAACGCTCAAAACCGTTGATCGTCGGCACTGCCAATGCAGCCATCGCAGCCGCGTGGGTGAGCAGGCCAGCGAGGTAATGCGCGCCGGTGGCGCTCAAGGTGTGCAAGGCGTCCCGCGGACCCGTGCCCGCCTGCGGGCGCCCGCGGGCGAAGGCGTTGTGACCGCTTGTGATGTCGATGACGGATTGATGCAGGTGCCAGCCGCTGGACATGATGTTCGGGAATGGCGGGCGGCACATGAAGCTGGCCCAATAACCGGCATGGCGCAGCGCTTGCATGACGCCGCTTCGGAACAAGACCATGTTGTCGGCGGCCGTCAGCGCGTCGGTCACGTCAAACACCGCCTCGACCTGGCTGGGCCCCAGTTCGATTTCGAGCGAGGTCAGCGGCAAGCCCAGCGCCTGTGCGGTGCGCTGCACGATACCCAATGGCTCGGCGCTCAGGTCGCTCCAGGACTCACTCAAGAGGTTGTAGCCGGGGTGGATCATCTGCAGCGCCGGTGGCAAGCCGGGCCAGGCCCCCTGGTCCGGGTCCAGCGTGGTGTTCCAGCCGCCATCCTTCACCTTGTAAATATGGAATTCGATTTCCAGGCCACATTGCATCGCAAAACCGGCCTGCTGCAAGGTTTGCAGCGCGTTTTGCAACTGCCGCCGCGTGTCCAGCAGCACTGGTTCGCCGTTCGGGAACCAGGCCTGGCATTGCAGCCAGGCAGTGTTGTGCGCCCATGGGAGTTGCCGAAAACTGCCCGGATCGGGCAGCAGCACCAGGTTGCTGGCGGCTTCGAACCCGGGCAGGTCGACCACGCCGCCTTCTTCAAAAATTTTGTAGACCGTGCGGTCCGACGTGTCTTTCAGCAGGATGGTGCTGACCATGCCGATGCCATCGTGCAATGCTTTTTTGACGGCGCGGGGGGTCAGGGTTTTGCCGCGCAGCTGGCCGTGCTGGTCGCACCAGCTCAGGCGGATTTGTTCGATGCCGGTGGCTTCGATCTGGCGCAACACTTGCGCGCACTGGGCCTGGCGCAAGGGCGAATCCAGGCCGCAGCGTTCGGCAAAACTCATTCTGCAGGTGTGCCGGTGGGCGCTTGCAGCCAAACAGCAGTGGCGCGTTTGGCACTGGCGGTATCGCGCCAGAACTTCTCCCAATTGCCGGCAGGGGCAATGCCATCGACAGTGTCTGGCCCGGTCATCGTTGGCACCAGGGCCGCATCTGCCACACCCGGCGGCGTGCCACCGGCCTGCACAGTTTCAATGGCTTTGAGCAGGAGACGCCGGTTGGCGACGATGGCGCGGTCGCTGGTGCCCAGGTGCTCCTGCGTGCGGTCGGCGATGGCGCCCATGCTCTCGCAGGCCCATTGGTCGTGCACGTTGATGTCGTCGTCGCCCATGCCCAAAAATGTTTCGCTTTGTTGCTCTGCGGCGTTGAAGCCCCAGTGGTTGTGGCGGCCCGATACGGGCAAGTAGTTGGGCATCGGGTTGGCCTTCAGGCGCTGCGCGCGCATGGCGTTGTGGTCCAGTGGCCCGGCGAAGCTGGTGAAGATCGAATACCAATAGGTGTGGGTGTCGTCAACGGGCAGGTGAATCTGTGTGATGGTGGTGGTTTCAGATAGCGGAATCACAAAGGTGTGGGGGAAGATCGCATTCGTCACACGAACGTGGGTGAGTTTGTCGGTCATTTTTCGCAGCGCCGTCAAGCGCATGCCGAAGTCGGTGGCGTCGACACTGATTTCGGGCTGCCTGAACTCCCGCATGATGCGCGACATCGGCCAGCGCTCGCCGTCCACCTCGCCCGCGCTGCCTGAGCGGAACTGGCGCCCGGCCTTGTTGTCGCCGGTGTCTGCCAGCGGTTCGTCGTCGAAAAATACATGCAGAAACGAGGGGTGCGCCGGGTCGATGCCGACCTCAAAGGCTTGCAGCCAGTTGCAGTTCCACAGGCCCTTGAACGCGAAGCTGTGTGAAGCCGGCGCCTTGAAACAATCAAAGGCGGGGAAGGGTGGTGGCGTGCTGCCGGGCTCACCCAACCATGCGAACAACACGCCGGCCTTTTCAATGAGGGGATAACTGCGTTGGCGGATGCCTTGGCACAAGCGGCTGCCAACGGGCTCGGCGGGTGTTTCCAGGCACTGGCCGTTGGGCGCGAATTTCCAGCCGTGAAAGGGGCAACGCAGGCCGCCGCCTTGCCCGGCCGATTCGCGCCGGCCGAAGGACAAGTCGGCGCCGCGGTGCGGGCAGGCGCGATCCAGGAGGCCAAATTCGCCCGGCTTGCCGTCTCTGGGCGCGTCGCGGAACAGCACCAGATCCTGCCCCAGCACACGCACTGCCTTGACCGGGCGCACCGCCATCGCCGGGTCCAGCGCGGCGTCAAATTCATCCAGCAAGGCGACCGGCTGCCAATAGTGGCGCATCAGTTGGCCACACGGCGTGCCGGGGCCAATGCGCGTCAGCAATTCATTCTGTTGTGCTCTCATGCCGGTATTCTGCGGGAAAATAGGACGATCATGGCGCAAAACCTGTCGCTTCAATCCTTGCCGCTGTTCCCGCTGGGTTCGGTGCTGTTTCCGGGCGGCAGCCTGCCACTGCGCATTTTTGAGGTGCGTTACCTCGACATGATTGGCAAGTGCCACAAGGCCGGCGCGCCCTTTGGTGTGGTGGCCTTGACGAGTGGCTCCGAGGTGCAAAAGCCGGCGGCGAACGGTTCCGCTGCTGGCGACGAAGCAGCAGATAACACCGCCCCCACCTTCGCGCCCGAGGCCTTCCACCAGGTTGGCACGCTGGCCACCATCGCCGAATTCTCGGCGCCGCAACCCGGCTTCATGGTGATCCGTTGCACCGGCACGCAGCGATTCCGCATAGAGCGCCAGGAGCGCCTGAACTACGGTTTGTGGGTGGCGGAGGTCACGCGTATCGCCAACGACACGCCGCTGGCGATCCCTGATGATCTGCAGCGGGTGGCCGATGCGCTGGACAAGATCATCTGCAGCCTCAAATCGCGCGGCATACCGCAGGCGCAATTGCCGTTTCACCCGCCCTACCATTTTGGCGACTGCGCCTGGGTGGCCAACCGCTGGTGTGAACTGCTGCCCCTGCCGCCCTTGCAAAAACAGCAGATGATGATGCTGGACAACCCGCTGGTGCGGCTTGAGCTGGTCAGCGACGTGCTGGTCAAGGCGGGGATTGTGGCCGGCTGAACCGGCCCGCCGCGGCGCTTGCCGGGCTCAAGCCGTCAGCGCTACGAAGTCATCCCAACGCAAGTATTCGGTTGCGTTGCCCACGGTGAACAGATTCTTCGCCATGGCTGCGCTCAGTTGCTCGACCGGTATGCCGCGGTATTTGCGCAGCGGCCCGGCCAGCGCGGGTTTAAGCTTGGGCCACACCGCCAGTGTCAGCGCCTGCAATGCGCCATAACGGTTGGTGGGTGTGAGGATCATCGAGGGTTGAAACAAGCTCAGTCGCTCGAAGTTCAGAGCGATCAGCGCGTCTTGCAATTCGCCTTTGGTGCGCAGGTAAAACGAGGCCGATTTGGCGTCGGATGCAACGGCGCTCAGAAGCTCGAAATGGCTTACGCCCGCGGCCTTGCAGGCGGTGGCGAAATCAACCACAGCGGTTTTGTCGATACGAATAAATTCGTCTTTGCTGACCTTGCTCGACTCACCCACGCCAAAAGTGCAAATCGCCGCGTCATGGCCGGCCAAATAGGACTGGTAGGCCTTGGCGTCGAAGACGTCAACCACGTGCTGCGTCACTTTGGTATTGCCCAGGTTGGTCAACTTGCGGCGCAGCAGCAACGTCAGCCGCTTTGCTCCAGGCATCGTCAAAAGGGTGTTGAGCGCGGCACCACCGACTGCGCCACTGGCCCCCAACATCACTACAGACTTGGCAGCGGAGGTTGAAATTTTGGCGGTCATGCAGGTATTGAAACACACCACCTGACACAAGGGAGACGCTTGCACGAAGCAGGGCGCCTTGAGTTCGCTAGAATTTCTGGGTGCCGACTTGTCGGACCTTGATCATTGAGGCAACCCCATGCGCCAGTCCGCTGCAAACAAAACATTCCCTGCAAAAACGCTGGCCTCCACCCGGCATATTGCCTTCATCCAGTCAAGCTGGCACAGCGACATCGTCAACCGCGGGCGCGATGCTTTTCTGGCGGAAATGAAGCGCCATGGCACGGCGAAAAAAGAGATCGAAATGCTGGAGGTCCCGGGTGCATTTGAGCTGCCATTGTTGGCCAAAAGACTGGCGCAATCCGGCCAGTATTCGGCCGTTGTGGCTTGTGGTTTTGTGGTCAACGGCGGCATTTACCGGCACGAGTTTGTTGCCGATGCCGTGGTGAGTGGCTTGATGCAGGTGCAGCTCGAAACTGGCGTGCCGGTGTTTTCCGTGGTGCTGACGCCGCTGCATTTTCATGAGTCTGAAGAACACAAGAAGTTCTTTTTTGACCATTTCGTGGTCAAGGGCGCCGAGGCAGCGCGGGCCTGCCTGCAAACGCTGGCGGCGCACCGGGAGGTTGACAAGTTCCTGCTTGGATCGAAGGGCAAAATGCGGTCAGGCGCGCCCGGCTAAACCCCAATCGGCAGGTATATTCTGCGGCCATGAAACTCTTTAATTATTTCCGCTCCAGCGCATCGTTTCGTGTGCGCATCGCGCTTGGGCTCAAGAACCTGAGCTACGAATACATCCCCGTGCATATCGCCAAGGGTGAACATACGAAAGCGGAGTTTGGGGCCATTTCTGC
>JANNYX010000310.1:0-2798 GCA_031410295.1 Rhodoferax sp. | reverse complement strand
GTGGTCATCAATAAAGACGGCAAACCCGTGGCTGCGCTAGTGGACGCGCGCTTGTTTGAGCGCATTCGCCGGATGCAGGGCCGGTTTGATGCGTTGTGCCAGCGCATTGAGGCTGGCTTTGCGGGCCTGCCGCAGGACGAGGGCATGGCTGAAATTGACGCCGCCGTCGCGAGGGAACGCAAGAAAGCTTCTGCCGGGCTCGCCAGCGCCAAAAAGAAATAAGCAATCCGTGGCAAATTTGCGGGTGGTGCTGGACATAAATGTGCTGCTCTCGGGCATTGCTTATCCGGCCAGCATTCCGGGCAAGATCATGGCGGCGTGGCGGCACGGGTCTATCGACGTTGTGCTGTCGGACTTCATCCTCGACGAGCTTCGCCGGGTATTGCCGCGCCTGCAAACCCGGCATGGCCTTACAAAAAACGAAATCAATGACCTGGTGGACAGCCTCACTCTGCTGGCCGAGACGGTGGAACCTGAAGCTGGCCTGGAGGCTGCACTGCGTGACGCCAATGACCAACCTGTGCTGGGCACCCTGCTGGCTGCACGCTCGGCGTCCGGTGCTAGTTACCTGGTCACAGGCGACAAAGACCTGCTTGCTCTGGCGGATCGGAATCCCATCATCACGCCAGCGCGGTTTTGGGAAATCCACGGCGGTCTTTGAGACTGCGCCATTGCTCTTCAACGCAATGGCTTGCATAGCCGGGATTCAGACACCTGCTGCTGCTGCCGCCAAACAAATGACCACCAAACTCGCATTTCCTTTGGATCGTCGCCTCAATCAGTTGGCGCAGCCACAAATTGGCAGTGTGGCTCAATTCCAAATCGGCAACAATAGGACAAAACGATATCGTCGCCCATCTTGCGGATGAATACTTCTTTCATCTCGGCTGGAAAACGGAACTCGAGTGGAATCGTGACGACTTGCGCCCGATTGTTTTTGCCGACCCTGGCGGTTTGCTGGTGCATGAGGGGGTGGACCGCGTGTCAATCCTGCATCAAAATGCACCTATGGATCTGACCAAACTCGCAGCGCTCATCAGGCAGGAACGCCAGGGCCTTCTTTCGCGTTGGCGCCAAGAGGTGCGCAAGCTGCCGTCCGCGCGTGGCCTTGATACGCCGACCCTCAACGACCACATTCCGGACCTGCTGGACGAGCTGGCCGAAGCTCTGGAAAAAAATTCCCGCCAGACCATTCCTGAGGCGCTGATTGAAGACAGCGCGCAGGTTCATGGTTTGCAACGATTGAAAGACGACTTCAATATCGAAGAGGTGGTGGCCGAGTACAACATCCTTCGCGGTGGTATTCACGACCTTGCCTATGACAACGGCATTACGCTGCAAGGCGGACCGTTTCACGTGATCAACCGGGTTTTCGACCGCGCCATTGGCGTGGCCTTGCAGACCTATGCAACCCAACGTGCGCTGGAAGTGCAGCAGCGGCGCGAAGAATACCTCGCCTTCGTGGCGCACGACCTGCGCACGCCCCTGTTCGCCATTTCGCTGGCCGGGCGGGTGCTCGAACAGACCCTGCCCAAACGCGGTTATGGCGCTGATTCGGCACAGATGTTGAGGACGCTTCGGCGCAGCGTCCAGCAGTTGGAGGGCCTGGTGCGCAAGGTGCTGGATGAAAACACGAATCTGCAAAGCGAGGCTGGCATCAAGCTGGAGCGGCGCGATTTCGATTTGTGGCCGCTGGTCGAATCGCTGATGGAAGAGCTGCAGCCGCTGGCCCAAGCCGCCAGCACGCGCATGGTCAACACCGTTCCCGATGATTTAATCGTGTTTGCTGACGCCAGCCTGCTCAAGCGCATCTTTCAAAACCTCATCGCCAACGCCATCAAATACACCCCCGGCGGCGAAGTTGTGGTTGCGGCGCAGGAGCTTGCCGCAGAGGGCCTCATCAGGTGTACGGTCAGCGACAACGGCACAGGCATTGCGCCCGAGCTGCTGGACCACGTCTTCGACAAGGGGGAGACCGATGCCGCTAGCGACGACAGCACTGGCCTTGGGTTGGCCATCGTGCAGACTTTCACCGAGGCCCATGGGGGCAGGGTGACGGTTGAATCAAGGCCGGGTGAGGGCTCGATTTTCACCTTGTTCCTGCCGCTGCGTGGGGGCGGGTAAACGAGGCAACCGCAAGGGGACTCCCTCAATTTTTTTAGGTGAAGTGCCGGTTGTAGTTTTTCAAGACAAACTCGAACAGCAACTGGAAAACCGGCAGACCCAGTGTACTGATCAAGGGCGCAAGGTACGCCGTCAGGAATTTGCGGAAGGTGGCCGCATCAAATGGCCAGACCGGCAGTTCGTCCAGAAACTCCCCCATCCTTCTCAAGCGGTTGACCAGTTCCTCGTCCTCCTTGGTGATGGTGCCCTGGGGCAGTTCGCCGCGCAGTCTTTGCAGCTCTTTGCGCAATCGTTGCGCCACCTCGGCCATCAGCTGGCTCTTGGTGGCCAACATGGCTTTTCGAAAAGGCAGGAGCGGTGCGACAAAAACGATGGGGCCCAGAACGCAGTAGGTGACCGTGGCAAAAACGATCAGCGCCATGAGTCCACTGGAGTTTTGCAGGAATTGGGAAGCGATCAGAACGGCCAGGCCGAGGTTGATGCCCAGCACCATCAGCACATACTGATTTCTCAATCCAAGCTTGCCTACCGGGTTCAGGCCGGCCGATTTATCGGGATGCATTGGCAAAAGGTGAACCTGAGCAGACTTGACGATGTCCGCCAGCAAAAAAGTGATGGCGATGCTTCTCAATACGTACAGCGTGATGACCGCATAAAACACTCCAAGACCCAGC
>JANNYX010000309.1:0-7239 GCA_031410295.1 Rhodoferax sp. | reverse complement strand
GCCAGGGCGATTGCGTCGAGCACGATATGGGCCAGCGCTTCGCCGCGCAGATACTGCATCAGGGACAACAGCGCCACCAACGTCAGTGCGATCACGCCCAGGCGTTTGGCCAATTGGTCCAGCTGCACCTGCAACGGCGTTGGCACTTCGACGATGGCTGCCAGGTCCTGCGACAGGCGGCCCATCTCGCTGTGGCGACCGGTTGCCGTCACCACCATTTCAGCCCGCCCGCGCGTCAGCAGGGTGTTCGTGTACGCCATGTTGCTGCGGTCGCCCAAGGGTGCATCCACTGGCACGGGCTCTAAAGCCTGCTTGACGGCCGATAGTGATTCGCCAGTCAACGCCGACTCGTCAATTTCCAGCCCGGCGGCGACAGTGAGCCGCCCGTCGGCGCACACCCGGTCACCCGCCTCAAGCAGCAAGATGTCGCCCGGCGCCACGGCGCTGGCGTCGATCTCCTGTTTGGCGCCGTCCCGGCGCACATGTGCGCGCACGGGGAGCATCGATTTGAGGGCCACCAGGCTGCGTTCGGCGCGGTGTTCCTGGTAAAACCCGACAAAGGCGTTGATGATGACGACGGCCAGGATGACCGCCGCGTCCTTGTAACTGCCAACCAGCGCCGCCAGCAGGGCCGCGCCGATCAGGATGAGGATCATGATGCCCTTGAACTGCACCAGCAGCACCTGCCAGAGCGGGCGCGGCGCTGGCTGCGGCAGTTGGTTCGGCCCAAACTGCGCCAACCGTTCCTGCGCCTGTCCCGCTTCCAGGCCGCAGGCAGGGTCCACTTGCACTGCGGCAGCGACGTCTTCAACCGTGAGTGCGTGTGACGCTGGCGGCGGCTCCTTGGTATACAGCGCCTTGACGCCGCCGGTGGTGCGGGGCGGGTTCAATCCCGCTTTAGAGCCTGCATGCAAGACTGATCCTATTCAAACTTGACAAGTGTCGCAAGTCAGTCTGGCGAGGAATGGAATTTAAGTCTGTTTGACAGCCCACACAGAGGCGCTAAGACGTGTCACGCGAGTGAATAAAAATATAAATAGCCGAACAGAATATGAAACTATGCGCTATAGGCCGTCTAAAAATGTGAAATGTTAGCTATCTATATTATATCAAATTAAGACATTAAATATATAAATATTAGTTCAATATCAATAATAAACGCTTATTTACCACCCGTGCGGTCGGTCTATTCATTCCGATCCGGCGCTGATTTTCGCAAGAGCGTTCGCAAATTTGACCGAGGCGGTAAAAGAATACCGCGCGACCAAAAGCTTTTTGAAGCTCGCCTTTCTTGACGCCGAGGTGGCGGCTGCAACCCAGTTCGGGGCTGGTGTCACATCGCGCGAAGGCAGGAAATCAGCTGGCGCTGGCGCGTTGCCTCTGACGCCTTCTCGTCACGACACCGACAAGGCCGAGGCCCGCGATCACAAGCGCCCCACTAGCCGGCTCGGGAACGCCATTGACCAAACTTTGGGTCAGGCCGGTCACCTCAAATGCGTAGTTGTGGGGATTCACTTCGTGAACTCCAACTTCGGCAAAATAGGAGCCGGATTGCAAGATTGTGAAATTGACAATGGCCGCGCTCCCGCCAATGCCGCTGCCGTAGTTGCCCTGTACAAGCTGGTTCGTAGACGCATCAAACAAAGTCACTATCGTAAAAATGGAAGAATCCAGATTCGCTAAGCCATCAACCCCATAGGCCTTGACCGTGATGACATCTGCTGCAGTAGCGTCAAAACGGAAATAGTCGATGTCCGCAAGAAAGTCTGAACCCGAACCATTTAGTTTGATTGAGCCATCATGAACTAACAGTTGGGCAGTTGCGAAAGTACCGTTGGGTTCCGCCTCAACAAAAATTGCGGCGCGAGCGCTTGCCGCAATACACAACACTATCGTGGCCAATCCTGCCCATCGAAACATCGTTCTAAAACAAGCCATCACATCACTTCGTCAAAATTGTTGTTCATCTCCATCCGCTTTGAGCTTTCGATATTCGTAGGCTCAAAGGGGGCCCAAGCGTGGGTTTCACCCAATCAAGGTGTGGAGCAGCCAGGCGCCGCAGGCCTTGGAGTGCGTGAAATTCCGTCTTGTGCCTTCCCCTCAGCAAGCGCAACCACTGAGCGTACAAAATTGGGCAGAGCCATCGCCGCCTGGTGCGTGCTGCCGTTGTAGAGCTGCAGGTCGGTGATACAGCGGGTGGAAATGCGCGTGTCGGCTGCCGCGGCGCACAGTGTCGCGGGGTCCAGAGTGTTGGACGCGCAGGCCATCATCCAGGGCCCGCCCGACAGTGGCACGGTCACCATATACGGGCGCACAATTTCAAAGCCGCTGCGCAATGCCGTCAGCGTCGCCACGATCCGGTCAGGGTGGGCAAATGGCGAAGCGACGTGCAGCCCCCCAGAATGCCGCCCGGGTTGAGCCTGGCCGCGCAAGCCTGGTAAAAATCGGCGGTGTACAACGGCGTGGACGGACCTCCCGGATCGGTCAGGTCCAAAATAATGAGGTCATAGCGGTCCGAACTGTTTTGGACGTATTGCAGCCCATCGCCAATGCGCACACGCAAATTTGGGTGACCGCCCTCCTGGTTGATGACGCCGCGGTGCACCGAATGCAGGTAGGTACGCGCCACGTCGATCACCGCCGGGTCGATCTCCACCAAGGTGACTTGCCGGATGCAGGCATGCTTCAACAACTCCTCTGCCGCACCACCGTCGCCACCACCGATGATCAACGCTGAAACCGGACGCGGGTGGGTGCAGGCGGGCACATGCACCAGATTCTCATGGTAGAAAAACTCGTCTCTTTCAGAAACCATGAATGAGCCGTCGAGCACCATCAGGCGGCCAAAACTGTCACTTTCGTGGATCTCCACACACTGATAGGCGCTGCGGAATTTGCACAGCACCCGGGAGCTGCGAATCGAGTATCTGAAACCGTCGTCCAAGGACTCAGTCAACCAGTCGTCGCCTGCCCGGCGTGGCTGCGACGCCAGCGTTGGCGGCTCATTCACGGTTCGGTCCCCGCCGTACCCGCAACAGCGTTTCGCGCCACGGGCTGAAATGGGCCTTCAACGCGGTGTAAAGCTGCAAGGCCTTGTGGGTGTTGTCGGCCTGGTAATTGCACACGTACACATCCAGCGTCACAAAGCCTTCTTGCGGCCAGGTGTGGATCGCCAAATGCGACTCTGCCAAGAGTACCGTGCCCGTGACGCCCTGGGGCTGGAACTGGTGGAAGATTTCGCCGACAACCTGCAAGCCGCTTTCCCGGGTTGCGGCAAGGCAGACCGCGCGCAAACTCACCGAATCATTCTGAGAGGCAAGGGAAAAATCACACCCGTACCACTCGGCCAACAGGTGCGTGCCATCGGCCGCAAGCGTTTGAGGCACCCTGTCGGTCAGTGCCCCGTCGGTCAAAACCGATGGGCTGTCTGCCGCGTCAAGCAATTGCATGGTCAGCCACCGATCCCCTCATGCGGGCCGACGGGAGCGTCCGCGCGGCAGATGAATCCGGCAGGCTGAAGCGCAGGCGCTTGTCCTGCGGGAGCAATGCGATGGTGCGCAGGTGCCGGTTGCAGATAAACCAGATTTCGTCCCGGTCGTTGGACAACACAAAATACGCATCGCTGGTTTCCGACGGGTTGTACAGCCCCAAGGCGCGGTAGGCGCAGCCCGGCGAAAAACCGCTCTGCAATGGCCACGGCTTGGGGCCGTTGACCAATTCCTCAACGCGCAAATAAAGACCCGGCTCGAAAAACAGCATGCTGGTGCGGGCCTCTATTGGGGCCGTGCTCAGCCCGCGTTTTGGGCAAGAATTTCCGCTTTGCGCCTGGCCATTTGTGCGCCCACCCCGATCAAATCGAGCTTGCTGGCTTTGGCCTTGGGGAACATTTCGTCCTGCTCCTCCTTCACATGGTGTTCCAAATACTCGCGCAATACCTTGATTTTGGCGTCGAACGTTTCCCCCACAGGCTCAACACCTTCGACTTGGGATATCAAGTCTTTCAAGGTGGCGTGCTCAACCGTGGCTTCCGGAACCAACACGGTGTCATTCACCGCTTGCTTGACGGCGGGGTAAAAGATTTCCTCCTCCAATTGGGCGTGGACCGAAAGCTCGCCACAAATGCGCGCGACGATCTGTGTTTTCAAGGAAGTTGACCGGGCACTTTCGTACTCGTCAAACAGTTTGCCAACCAGTTGATGGTCTGCCTTCAGCATCGCGGTTGCCTCCTGCGTTTTAGGCGCAGCTTGCGCAGGACTCGGGGTTTTGGCTTTGGGTTTTGTCAATGTGCCGGTGTTCATGGTTGTGGCTCCGGTTTTTCAGCGTTTGTTGGCTGGGGCGCCGGTTTTTCCAACCGGGTCCGTGGTGTTGGTGCCGCCAACTTTTGCGCTGTTTCCGGCTGTTTTATTGGCGCCCGCAGTAGGCGTGGAAGCGCTCTTGTTGTCGCCGCTTTTGACCTGGCTTGAGGTCGATTGGGATTTCTTGTCCGATTTCATGGGGTGGCTCCAGAGTTGGTGTGATCGTCAAGGTGCAACCACTCAGGCACTTTATGAAACGTGCGCAGCCGGTGGTGTCAGTGGCGCCAATCAGTTGCTGTAGGACGTGACCCCGAGGCACAACCGTAGGTGGCGTCCGACAACTGCGCAGCATTTCGTGACGAAATCCACGCGGCGCGCGGGACTGGTGCAGAGGTGATCAACTTCCTAAACTGGCTTGTCCATTTCGGAATTCCGCAATGGAATTTCATTCTTTCAACTGGTATCAACTTCCGAAGGAAAACGTCATGAACTTCATCATTTGGTTAGTCGTTGGCGGCCTGATTGGCTGGATAGCAAGCATGGTCATGAAAACCGATGGCCAGCAAGGCATCATCCTCAACGTCATCGTCGGTATCGTCGGCGCCATGTTGGGCGGCTGGATCATTTCACCGCTGGTCGGGGTTGGAACCATCAACCAGGACAACTTCAGTTTGCCGGCGCTGCTGGTGTCGTTCGTTGGCGCGGCGATTTTGCTGGCCATCGTCAACTTGTTCCGTCGCGGCAAGACCCGTTGATTGAACGCTTCATAAACTTCCTTCAATACCTTTTCAACACCCTTTCAACACCATTAGGAGTCTGATATGAGCGAAAAAACTTTGGACACTTTGCGCGAGGGCACCGATAACCGCGACCCCATCTCCGGAGCGCCCGGCGCCCACCCGATTGGTACGGGCGTTGGCGCCGCCTTGGGTGGCGCTGCAGCGGGCGCGGCAACTGGCACTGTCGCCGGCCCAGTGGGCACCATCATTGGGGCCGCAGTGGGCGCCATCGTCGGCGGGCTCGCCGGCAAGGGTGTGGCGGAGGCGGTGGACCCAACGCGCGAGGATGCTTACTGGCGGGAGAACTATTCCAGCCGCCCCTATGTCAACAGCGGTTCCAGCTATGACGACTACGGACCGGCCTACGGTTACGGCGTCGCGGCCTACGGCAATGACCCGGATCGCACCTTCGACGAAGCCCAGAGCGATCTTGAAGATGGATGGGACTCGGCCCGCGGAAAATCAAACCTGACCTGGGAGCGCGCCAAAGGCGCCACCCGCGACGCCTGGGACCGGGTCAGCGATGCGACAGAACGTGCCGTGCCGGGCGACTCGGACCGCGACGGGAAATAAATCCGGCGCTTGTTATTGCTTGCGAGGAACGCGTCTCCCAACGACGCGTTCCCGCAGTGATGTCACTCCCACTCGATGGTTGCCGGCGGTTTGGATGACAAGTAATAAGTCACGGATTTGATGCTGCGAGGTTTTGGCTTGGCGTGATTAACGCTACCTTGCAGGTGGTTTTCCAGCTTGCGTGTGGCTGCGCAACAAGACCGAGGACGCCACTACACCGTCGGGTAGTGAAGCCGACATTCGCCTTGCCCAATATTCCTGATGGCAGCTGTGCATTGGCATCAGCGCAAAAAAGCAACACATCTGTTATATTTGAGCGATGAATTCCAAGCAATTCAAAAAGTGGCTTGAGAAACAAGGCGCGACATTCCAGCCTGGCAAAGGCTCACATTTGAAAGTATTCTTGAACGGCAAACAAAGCACCTTGCCCATGCATGGTACGACGGAGCTGGGCAAGGGCTTGGAATCCGCCCTCAAACGCCAGCTTGGCTTGAAGTGAAGGAGCAAACATGTTTGATTACCCTGTGACCCTGACCCCTGACGAAGGAACGGTACTCGTCACTTTTGTAGACATTCCCGAAGCCATCACTTTCGGCGCTGACGAAGACGAAGCCTTACTCAACGCCATGGACGCGCTTGAAACCGGCTTGTCGTTCTACTTGGATGCACGCAAACCCCTGCCCGCAGCCAGTAAGGCCAAGAGAGGCCAAAAAACGGTGCGCCCAACTGCTCTGGAGTGCGCGAAGCTGGGCGTGTACCAAGCGATGACTGTGCAAGGGATGAAAAAAGCTGAACTGGCCCGCCGCCTGGGCTGGCACATGCCGCAAGTGGACCGGCTGTTTGATCTGCGCCATGCGTCGAAGATGGATCAGATTGAGGCGGCGGCCGGGGTGTTGGGGAAGCGGGTTTTGGTGGAAGTGGCGTGATTCTGAGCGGTTAGTCCCGCGGTAGATCACTCCCACTCAATCGTCGCAGGCGGCTTGCTGGACACGTCATACGTCACCCGGTTAATCCCGCGCACTTCATTGATGATGCGACTCGAAACTTTCTTCAAAAGCGCGTAGGGCAACTCAGCCCAATCCGCAGTCATGAAGTCGCTGGTCTGCACGGCGCGCAGGGCGACGACGAAATCGTAGGTTCGACCGTCGCCCATCACGCCCACGCTCTTGACGGGCAGGAAGACCGCGAAGGCCTGGCTGGTGAGTTCGTACCAGGTCTTGCCGAAGTTGGGGCCAGACGTATCGTCTTTGAAGTTGTGCAGCTCTTCAATGAAGATCGCGTCCGCTCGGCGCAGCAGGTCAGCATATTCTTTTTTCACCTCACCCAAGATGCGCACGCCCAGGCCGGGTCCCGGGAACGGGTGGCGGTAAACCATGTCGTGCGGCAGGCCCAGCGCCTCACCCAGTTCGCGCACTTCGTCCTTGAACAGATCCCGCAACGGCTCCAGCAGCTTCAAACCCAGTTGTTCGGGCAAGCCGCCGACGTTGTGATGGCTTTTGATCGTCACCGCTTTTTTGGATTTGGCGCCGCCGGATTCGATCACGTCGGGGTAGATGGTGCCCTGGGCGAGGAACGTCGCGCCTTTGACGGCG
>JANNYX010000308.1:0-2820 GCA_031410295.1 Rhodoferax sp. | reverse complement strand
CCGGGCGTCTGCAGCACCTGGTTGATGGTTTTGTTCAAAAGCTTCAGGTAGCCCGCGCCGTCGACCAGCCCGGCGCGGCACAACAGCAGGTCGTCGTAATAACTGGTGAATCCCTTAAAGAACCAAAGCAGTTGGGTGTAGTTTTCACCGTTGTAGTCGTAGCGCGCGAACTCGGCCGGGCGCAGGCGTTTGACGTTCCAGGTGTGGAAATATTCGTGGCTGATGAGGCCTAAAAGTGTGGTGTAACCCTCCGTCAGTTTGCCGTTGTCAAAGGTCTTGTCATAAAGGCGCGGCAGGTCTTTGCGGTTGCAGATCAGCGCCGTCGAATTACGGTGTTCGAGGCCGCCATAACCCTCATCGATCGCGTTGAGCATGAAGACATAACTGTTGTGCGGCGGCTTGTCTTTGGACGCTTTGTCTTTTGAGGTCTTTCGCTCAATGCCCGGGTGCCAGAACTGAATTTCTGCCGCGCAGATTTTTTGCGCGTCGGCCAAGAGCCGCGCACCATCGAAGGACGGCGCCGCGCCGGCCACGACAAAGCGGTGCGGCACGCCACAGGCCTCGAAGCTGCCGCTCCAGAATTCGCCCATCTCCACCGGGCAATCAACCAGTTCATCGTAGTTGGCAGCCGAGTAGCGGCCAAAGCCGTTGCTGTTGACCTTCACCGGTTTGAGGCCCGTGGCCAGCTGCCAGGTTTTCACGCCGCGTGGCGCAAGGATGTCGATGTCATGCGGCGCCGCGGTTTGCCCATCCACCCGCAGGAACAGTGAAGTGCCGTTGAAAAACCCGCGCGACGCGTCCAGCCAGGCGCTGCGCACCGAGTTGTCAAACGCATAAACGCTGTAAGTTACGACCAGGGTTTTGCCCGGTTTGCAGGTAAGCTGCCAGGTGTTTTTGTCAAGCTGCGCGGCCTTCAATTCGGCCGCGCCCTGGCGCGCCCCAAGACCTTGCAGATTTTTGGAAAACTCCCGCACCAGGTAACTGCCGGGAATCCACACCGGCAGGCTCAGACGCTGTTGCGCTGCCGGCTTCGCCACGCTCAGCGTGACGTGAAACAGGTGCGCCTGCAAGTCGGCCGGTTCAACTTTGAAATGGACCGCGGGCGTTGTTGTTGGCAGCTTTGCCGACCCCTTCAACGTGGATGCGGCCAGGCCGTGAACCATCGGTCCTTTCTCCACCCGTTCTTTTGCCATCAGTTCTTGATATCCGCCAGGTATTTCTCCACCTGCGCCGCTGGGATCGCGCCGGGCACGCGGGAGCCATCGGTAAACACCAGGGTTGGCGTGCCGGTGATCTTGTATTTTTTGCCCAGCTCCAGATTGCGCGTGATGACCGACACGTCGCAAGGCGCTGCCACCGGTGGAATCGCCACGTCACGCACCATGTGGTCCTGCCAGACCTTGCCTTTGTCCTTGGCGCACCACACGGCTTTGGCTTTCTCGGTGGACGCCGGCCCCAGCACCGGGTAGAGGAACATCGAGATGGTGACGTTGTCAACCTTCTGCAAATCCCGCTCAAACTGTTTGCAATAGCCGCAATTGGGGTCTTCAAACACCGCCAGTTTGCGTTTGCCGTTGCCGCGCACGATGGTGAAGGCGTCTTTGAGGGGCAGGCTGTCAAAGGCGATGGCGCTGAGTTTGTCGATGCGCTCTTCGGTCAGGTTGCGCTTTTGTTTGGTGTCGATCAGATTGCCCTGGATCAGGTAATTGGCCTCGGCGTCGACGTAAAAAATCTCGCTGCCGTTGACACGGATTTCAAATATCCCAGGAATCGCCGTCTTGTTGACTTCGTCGATCTGTTTGAGCTGCGGAATGCGCTCCGCCAGGTTTTTGCGGATGGCAGCTTCGTCGGCAAAACTGGCGCCCGCCAGCAGCGCCAGCGAAATCGCACAAAGAGTTTTCAAATTTGTCATCACATCATTTCCATCGTTCGTCATCTGTTATCTGCCATCTGCCATCTGCAATCCGTCATCTGTCATCTGCCATTGAATCTCAAGATCCCATAGCCCGTTGCGTCACCCAGTTTTTCGCCAGCGCACTCTTGTCAAAACCGCTCATGCCGCGGTTGCGCAGGTTTTGCCAAAACTCCCCGTTTTGCGCAAAGAGGCGCTGCAAACCATCGGTCGCGGTGGCCAGCAGGGCCGTGTCGAGTTTGCGTGAACGCTCGTAATGGCGCAGCAGTTTCGCGTCGCCCACACTGCGCCAATAGTCGCGCTTGGCAATCAAACTGGACAGCTCAGCCACGTCGGCCAACCCCAAATTCAGGCCCTGCCCACTCAAGGGGTGCACCGTGTGCGCCGCGTCGCCGGCCAGCGCCCAGGCCTGCCCTTGGTGGTTGCCCACCCAACGCGTGGTTTGCGCCAATTGCAAGGGCCAGGCCGCGCGTCCGCCCGTCAACGTCATGGCGCCATACACGCCATGGCAGGCCGTTTGCACCGCCTGGGCGAAGTCGGCAGCGCCCAATTCAAGCAGCGCTTTGGCGCGCGCCTCTTCGACTGACCACACGATCGCCACAGAGTTCCCGAAAAGTGGCAACACCCCCAAAATATCACCCTGGCTGAACCATTGGCGGGCGCATTGTGCGTGCGGCTCGCCGATGTCCAGGCGCGCGGCAATGGCGCGCTGGGCATACGGCGCCACCTCAAAATTAATGCCAAACTCCTGGCGCGACTGGCTGGCGCTGCCTTCGCAGACCACGGTGAGCGGGGCCGCCACGGGTGATTCAACGGTTTCAATTTCTGCCTGGAACTGGGTCGCCTGCGCCAGCTGGGCTTGCAGCGGCGGCACATCGACGATCCACGCCAGCGCCTCTGTGCCCGTG
>JANNYX010000307.1:0-2934 GCA_031410295.1 Rhodoferax sp. | reverse complement strand
AATACCGGTGGCCACGGCAAAAATGTTCGGGTCAAAGATGATGTCCTCGGGCGGGAACCCGACTTCTTCAACCAGGATGCGATAAGCCCGCTGGCAAATCTCGGTCTTGCGCGCGTAGGTATCGGCCTGGCCTTTTTCGTCAAACGCCATCACCACCGCAGCGGCGCCGTAACGGCGCACCAGCTTGGCCTGGTGTTTGAACTGCTCGACACCTTCTTTCATCGAGATGGAGTTGACGATGCCCTTGCCCTGAATGCAGCGCAGGCCCGCCTCGATCACCTCCCACTTGGAGCTGTCCACCATGATCGGCACGCGGGAGATGTCAGGCTCGGACGCGATCAAGTTCAGAAACCGCACCATCGCCGCCTTGCTGTCCAGCATGGCTTCGTCCATGTTGATGTCGATCACCTGCGCGCCGTTTTCCACCTGCTGGCGCGCCACAGAAAGCGCCTTGTCGAACTCGCCGTTCAGGATCATCTTGGCGAAGGCTTTGGAACCGGTGACGTTGGTGCGTTCGCCGATGTTGACGAAGAGCGATTGCGCATCAATCTGCACCGGCTCCAGGCCGGACAATCGCATGGGCGGCACAAAGCTCTCGACGGCGTTTTCAACAGCGCTTTGAGATGCCGCTGCAGAAGTCGGACTGGGCGGGTTTTGCTTGGATCGAGCGGCGTTGGGCATGAATCTCACCTGGAAGTCGAATCAGGTGAGCGCCGTTGAAGTTGTTGAGACTTGTCCAAGCCTGGCCGGATTGCGCAAACTTGTGCAAAAACGGCTGCAACGCTCCTTGGAGGGGCTGATTTTACCGGGCTTTTGGGACGCTGCCCATTTTCAGGCTGCGCCCCGCCAGCATCGCGTACACGTCATCCCGCGTGCTAACCGCCAGTATCGTCACCAGCCGGGCGTGATCGTCCACATGGTAGGCCAAGCGGAACTGCGGCGTGGTGATCTTGATTTTGTAGGTGTCTGGCAGGCCGTGCAGTGCGTCTTTGGCCACCCTGGGTTGTACCAGCCGCTCTTTCTTCAATTTTTGCCGAAAGCGCTGTTTGACGGATTCATCAAGCCGGCTCCATTCCCGCTCGGCCAGAGGGTGAATGGCCAACTCATAACTCGTCAAGCGTGACCTTGCGGGCTTTGCCCAGGGTGGCAAGTCGCGGTTGGGCTTTTGCCGCCACCGCGCGGTCGGCCAGCTGGTCAAGGATGCGCGCCATCAACTGTGTGGACAAGATGTAACCTGCCGGACGGTTGTGGTTGAGCACCACAACCGCGTCATCACCCGCCTCTTCAAACGCGCGGGCGGGCGCTTCGCGCAAATTCGAAATGCCAATGCTGTGGGTGGAAAGAAGCGTGTCCATGGCTAAAATTTTACTTTATTTTGTGGAAATTTTGTAGATATTTTTGAACGTCTGCGCTTCCCTAGACTGGACTTCACTGAATTTGAACGAGCTGACCTCGACCGAAAAACCCTGCAGTCGCGAATCAAGCCTGAGTCAGCGCTTCCCAAGCACCACTCTTCTCCGAAACAAACAACGCGTCAATGGCGCGCATGTTGCTCATCGCATCGTCCACGCCGTAGGGCAGCGGAATCTCGCCGCGAACGGCGCGTGAGAAGACATCGCCTTGCAGCGTGTACTGGTCACAGGCCGGCAGGGTTTCGACCACTGCCGAGTGGCCGCCGATCAATTTTCCATCGTCGATGAAAATACGCATCGCCTCACCAGGCGGCGCGTTAAAGGGGATTTCAATTTCCAGTCGTTTCTTCGTCCCAATGGCCAGCACGCGTTGGAAGGATGCGGATTGTGTGGACACCGTGAAGTCGAGCCGCCGGCCATGGCCAAAATCGAGCAGAGCGCTGCAGAGGCGGTCGGTTTTGAAAACCGGGTCGCGCTCGATCAGCGACATCACGCGCAACGGTTCGGCATCAAACAAAAAACGCCCGGCGACGATGGCGTAACAACCAATGTCGTAGAGCGCGCCGCCGCCGTTTTCCGGTTTGTTGCGGATGTTGTTGGCGTCCGCGTTGTTGTAATTGAACGCCACCTGCACTGTGCGCAGTTCGCCCAGTTCACCGGCGCGCACGAGTTCACGGGCGCGCAACCACTGCGGGTGAAAACGCACCATGAAGGCTTCCATGATGTGGACCTGGCCCGGCCCGGTTCCGGCGACTTCTTTGACTTGCGCGGCCTCGCGAGCGTTCATCGCAAACGGTTTTTCACAAAGCACATGTTTGCCGGCCCGCGCGGCTTTGAGCGTCCATTCGACGTGCAAATCGTTGGGCAGCGGGTTGTAGATGGCCTCGATGTCAGGGTCGGCCAGCAGGTCTTCGTAACTGCCGCAAGCCTTGGCGATGCCCAATTTGTCGGCCCAGTTTTTGGCCGAATCAAGCTTGCGCGAGGCGATGGCGTCGATGCTGCACATCGTGCCTTGTTGCATCGCCGGGATGACTTTTTCCCAGCCGATTTTGGCGGTGCTGAGAATGCCCCAGCGGACTTTGTTGGTCATGTGATTGATCTTTCCAATGTTCGTAAAACCGTTTTCATTCAGTGTGCCAGATGTGGGCGGGAGATTTGGCGGATTGCGTCAGTGAAACAAGTATTTCGGCGACGTCCGCAGGCGTGCCGAAGGCACCGGGGCGCGCGGTTCCGCGAATGTCCCCCGCAGCGGCCTTCGCCGACTGCTCCTCCTTTATTTCGCTGCACCACACAGCCCAGCGCCTTCGGCGGTTAACCGTTGTGCTCGCTGCGGTTGCTGCAGTTGCTGTGGGGCCCGACCGCAACAACCAGGATCAGGTCGGTGGGGTGCTCTGCGCAGCGGCATCAAGGAGGAGCAGTCGGCGAAGGCCGCTGCGGGGGACAGCCGCGGAGGGGCTTGACGCGGCGCGTCATCGGCTTTGGCGCGATTGGCCGGACGAGCGCAACGATCTGGAAGAAGACC
>JANNYX010000306.1:0-5297 GCA_031410295.1 Rhodoferax sp. | reverse complement strand
AGATTGAGTGATTGATGGATAAGGTAGAGTAAACACCTGTGGAACGCAAAGAAAACGAAACATCCATTCAGCAAAACGAACATTTATGTGCACCGCATCGTGGTGAACGCTACGCCTGAAAAGCGCATCGAGAAAAGAACCATCACAGAGAAGGCGGCAATCTGAGACATCGCGGGACAGTCCGCAGCTACGCAGAGCGGGCAAACTCTGTCCTCAACACTTTAAGGAAATTTCATGAGCTGGAACCAAGACCAAATGGCCGCCCGCGCGGCGCAAGAGCTAGAAGATGGTTTTTATGTCAATCTGGGCATCGGTATTCCCACACTCGTGGCCAACCACGTGCCGGCGAGCAAGGAAGTCTGGCTGCAGTCTGAAAACGGCATGCTGGGCATTGGCCCGTTCCCGACCGAAGATGAAGTTGACGCCGATCTCATCAACGCCGGCAAACAGACCGTGACCACCATCAAGGGCAGCAGCATTTTCAGCACTGACCAGTCCTTCGCCATGATCCGTGGCGGCAAGATCAACCTGTCGATCCTGGGCGCCATGCAGGTCAGCGAAAAGGGCGACCTGGCCAACTGGATGATTCCCGGCAAGATGGTCAAGGGCATGGGCGGCGCGATGGACCTTGTCGCGGGCGTCAAACGCGTCATCATCCTGATGGAACATGTCGCCAAAAAGAAAGACGGCAGCGAAGACATGAAGATTCTGAAGAACTGCACCTTGCCGCTCACCGGTGTGGCTGTGGTCGACCGCATCATCACCGACCTGGCCGTGATGGACGTGACACCGCAAGGCCTCAAGGTGGTCGAGATGGCGCCGGGTGTGACGCGCGAGTTGTTGCAGTCCAAAACAGGGGTGACGCTGGTCTGAATTTCCGGCACTTGCGGCACCTCCCTTGATAGCCGCGGACCCATTAGGTCGCGGCTTTTTTATCGCTGGTTTTTCTCTGACCTTCATTCTGAAGTTCGTCGCGCGCCAGGTTTTCGATCATCGCCAACAAGACTTTGCGTGTGGCGGCCAGGTCTTTGCTTAAAAGACCGCTCACGGCGACGGCATTGGTGTCAACGGCCAGCGGCACCAGTTTTCGCCGCAGCGCGCGGCCTTCGGGCGTCAGGTACACGTAGATGTTTTTTCTGTTTTGCGGCAACTGGCGCCGCTCGACGTAGCCCAGGGTTTCCATGGCCTTCATCGCCGTGACGGTGGTGGGCTCCATCACGCCAGCGCGTTCACTCAGTGTCTTTTGCATGAGGCCATCGTCTGCCCACAGGATGCGCAAAAATGTCCAATGGCCAAATGCGATGCCGTGGCGCGCCAACCTCTGTTGCAGCCCCTTTTGAAACGCCCGCGATGCATCTCGCACCAAATGCGCCAGGCGGTCATTGGGCACCGCCTCACGCCAGTGGTAAAGCAGGGGATGGTCGGTTTTCTGTGGGATTGTCATAAAGGCCGTGATGGCAGGCCAACCTGCATCGACGGGCGGATGTCGACCCCTTTGCGGGAAGATTCGAGGATGGCCAGACACACTTCCAGCGTCGCGCGGGCCCACTGGCCACTGTGGACCGGCGGCGTGCCATGTGCAACAGCAGCGATCAGTTCATCGATGACCTCGACGCGCGCAATGCCTTGCGGCGACAAGGCGTCGATCCGCTTGTCGAGGTCAGCGTAAATCGTGACGCCGGTGGCGTCGGGCTTCAGGTCGGCCTTTTCGCAACTGACCACGATGTGGCCAAAATGCTGGTGTGCCATTGGCGGTACGGCGCTGGAAGGCGGGACATAGGCGCTGCCGCCGTAATTGCGTGCGGCCTTGATGGCTGGCTCATCCGCGTCAGGTCCAGCCGCCTGCCTGCCCCTTCGGGAGGCGCCATAGTCAGCCGCGGTTTTGGTCTGGCCCATTTCACCAATCTGACCCATCAATTCGTCCGAATCAAAGTGTCCGTAACCGCTGTAGGTAGCAGAGGCAAACGCGCCGCCCTCGAAGGCCAGCAAGGCGCTGTAGGCGCCTTCGGTGGGGCGCAATGCATCCCACGCCCCGGTATGCGCCCGCACGCTGCACACCTGCCCGCCGGCCAGCAGGCGCACGATGTCGATCTGGTGCGCCGCCTGGCTGTAAACCACGCCGCCGCCGGCCGCGGTGTCGAGCTCTTCCGGGCGGCGCGGGCGGTAGAGAAAGTCGGTGTAATTGAAGGCTGTGACCATCTTGACGGCGCCATAAACGCCGCTGTCGATAATTTCCCGGGTGCGCAGGATCGGCCGGTTGAAGCTATGGCTGTGCCCGACGATCAGGTGTACACCTGCGCGCTGCGTCGCCTCGATCATCTGCGTGCATTCAGCGACCGTGAGCGCCATCGGTTTTTCCACCAGCACGTGTTTGCCATGGGAGGCGGCGATGCCAACGTGCTCGGCGTGGAACTGGTGGGGTGAGGCAATGTAGACCGCTTGCACTGACGGGTGCGCGCACAAGTTGGCGACAGAGTCAAATGTCGGTGCAAAGAAGTCTTTTTCGAACTGCCGCCTGGCGCCTTCAATCGGGTCGGTGGCCGCAACGAGCTGCACCCGAGGGTCCCGCAGGAAGGTTGGCAGCATCAGTGTGAAGGCGCGCCCAAGGCCAATCACGCCAATGCGCAGCGGCATGGCCGTCGCACCATTGGGCAGGTCGAGGTTCATAGGTCCAGAACCAGTTCAGCTGACTTGGCACGCGACACGCAAACCATGATGCTGCGCGCTTTTTCGTCGTCCATCAAGACCATGTCCCGGTGGTCGGCTTCGCCACCAAGAAGCGAGGTGCGGCAAGTGCCGCAGGTGCCGCTTTCGCAGGAACTTGCAACAGGGTGGCCATAAGCGCGCAAAGCCTCCAAAATGGACTGTTCTGCACTGACTGCAATCCGTTGTCCAGATTTTTGCAGCCAGACGTTGAACGCGGTGTTGGGAGGCAGATGGCTGGCATCAATGCCGAAGCTTTCAAAATGGACCGCGCCGGACGGCCAGTGGCCAGACATGTCCGCCACCGAATCCATCAATCCTTTGGGGCCGCAACAATAAACCTGTTCCTGCTTTGGGGTTTCGAATTCAGACCACAGGTCCAGCGCCTGGTCGATGTGGCCGCCGTCGTGGTGTACCTGAATCTGGCCGGGAAAATCGCTTTGCAACTCGGCAAGAAAAGCCGTGCACTGCGCGTCTCTCGTGCAATAGATCAGGCGAAATTTCACGTCGCGCTGGCGCCTCAGGTGGCGCATCATGGACAGGATCGGCGTGATGCCAATGCCGCCCGCGATGAACAGGAATTGTTTGGCGCGCCGGTCAAGTTCGAAATTGTTGCGGGGTTGACTGGCTTTGAGCAGGCTGCCTTCGCCAAGCGCGTCCGCCATCGCGCGCGAACCGCCACGGCCGTTGGCCTCCCGTTTGACGGCAATTTGATAGGCCAGCAGCTCGGCCGGGTCGCTGCACAGCGAATAATTGCGTCGCATGCCTGCCTGAGTTTCCACCGTCAGGTGCGACCCCGCAGTGAAGGCGGGCAATAACAGACCCTGCGGATGGCGAAGTTCAAACAGAACGACGTCTTTGGCAATCGACAGTTTGCGGCTAACCTGCAGATTCGAGAAGGGGGGTTCCGGTGTTGACATGTTTTCTTCAAAGGCTATAATCTTAGTCTCCTAAGAATAACCTCTTGACCAAAGATTTGCAAGCATGTTGACTCCTGAAGAAAACAGTCTCTTGTGCCGTGTGGAAGGCCAGGCCCCAATGGGCCAGCTGATGCGCCGGCATTGGACGCCGATCTGCCTGGTCGAAGAGGTCAGCGAACCTGACGGCGCCCCGGTGAAAGCCCGCGTGCTGGGCGAAGACTTGGTGGTGTTTCGTGATACCAATGGCCGCGTTGGCGTGATGGACGAATATTGCCCCCACCGGCGCGCCTCGCTGGTGTTTGGCCGCAATGAAAACTGCGGCCTGCGCTGCCTCTACCATGGCTGGAAAATGGACGTGGAGGGGAATGTGCTGGAGATGGTCTCGGAGCCGGCCGCCAGCGGCATGGCAGCGAAAGTCAAACACCTGGCCTATGCAACACAGGAGTGGGGCGGTTTTGTCTGGGCTTATATGGGCCCGCCAGACACCCGGCCCGAATTTACGCCGCCGGCTTGGGCGCCCACCGCACTGACACGCGTCACAATTGCCAAAGCCATCATCCCCTGCAATTGGGCGCAAATTCTGGAAGGCGCCATTGATTCGGCGCACAGCTCAAGCCTGCATTCCTCGGATATGGTGCCGGCACGGGTACAGGGCGCGCAAACCACCCAGAACACCTGGCTGCGGCCCTCGACCGACAAGGCGCCGCGCATGCAGATTCAACGTGGCGCTTTCGGTTTTCGCTATGCTGCGATTCGCCGCCCCATTCAGAATGCCACCGTGAACGACTACGTGCGCAGCACCGTGTTCGTGGCGCCCGCCGCGGCCCTGATTCCGCCCAACAACCTGTACAACGTGGCCAACATCAACGTACCGCTGGACGATACCCACACCGCTTTCTATTTCATGGCCTGGGGCCACGCGGATCAAACTCCCGATACAGCAACCTGGCGCAAGTTCCTGCGCCAGGAAGTGGGTGTTGACCTGGACGACAGCTATCGCCCCCTGCGCAACCGCGAAAATAAATTCTGGCAAGACCGCACTGCCATGAAGGCCGGCAATTTCACCGGCATCACTGGTTTTCCCAACCAGGACATCGCCATGTGGGTGACGATGGGGCCGATTGCGGACCGCACGCATGACCGACTGGGCGCCAGTGATCTGGCGATTGTCGAGTTTCGCAAGCAGATGCTCGAAGCGGTGATGGCGTTCCAGGCGGGCGCTGCGGCCATCGGCACGGGTGACGCGGTCATACCCGCTTCGGTGTGTGCGTTTCAAGCCATCATTCCCAAAACCACCGACTGGCGGGAGTATGCTTCGAGTTACGTTTGGGATACCAGCGGCGTAGAACTCGAACCCTCCTATGCAACGTCTTCTTCAACACCGCCAACCGCCTGATTCGAGAGCATTGTCATGACCCAACGCCGCCACTTTTTGCCTGCCGCAGCCCTCGCATTCATTGCCCTTTGTTCGTCCGTGTCGCTGAAGCCAGCAGCGGCGCAGGCCCAGGGCGCTTATCCCAACAAGCCGATCAAGTTCGTGGTGCCTTATCCGGCAGGCGGATTTCCCGACACGGTGGCACGTGTCTACGCGCAACGCCTGACGGAGCGCCTGGGCCAGTCTGTCGTCATTGACAACAAACCCGGCGCCAACGGTGTGGTGGCGGCGCAGGTGAT
>JANNYX010000305.1:0-7650 GCA_031410295.1 Rhodoferax sp. | reverse complement strand
GCATGTTGCGCAACGAGCCTGCCATCGAAATTGAACTGGTGGCGCTGGATCGGGTACTGGTCGCGCTGGACCAGAGCCACCGGCTCACGGCAAAAAAAATGATTGCCTTGGAGGACCTTCGCGATGAGCCGATGATGACGCAGGCTGCGACGCTGTCGCAACTAGCCAACCTGACGCTTGACCTATGCCGCGCGAATGGCATTGAGCTGAAAGTGGCACAACTGGCGTCCGATGTAGTGACGGGCGCCATGATGGGGTCTGGCGGCTGCGTGATGGGCGCGCTCCTGGCACGCATCTGCGTTGGCATAGCGCGTTTTGACGACGCACAATTCCTGCGGAAGGTCCGTCTTCGCAACGCTAAACTCACGATGTACTCTGGAGCAACCCGACATGGACACCGCCAATCTCATTGCCATCGACACCCACACGCACCTGGAGGTGTCGTGCCGCAACCCCTTTGACAATTACGGCGAAGAGTACGACCGCGCAGCGGACAAATACTTTCGCAACAGCAAACGCCCGACGATGGACGAAACCATCGCCTACTACCGCGAGAAAAAAATCGGCTTTGTCAATTTCACGGTTGACGCTGAATCCCCAATGGGCCGCGCCCGCATCACCAATGAAGAAATCGCCGACGCGGCTGCCACCAACAGTGACATCATGATCGCCTTTGGCAGCATCGATCCGCACAAAGGCAAGATGGGAGGGCGCGAGGCGCGCCGCCTGGTTGAAAACCACAATGTCAAAGGCTTCAAGTTCCACCCAACGGTTCAGGGTTTCCTGCCGGCCGACAAAATGGCCTGGCCGATTTATGAGGTGATCAACGAATACAAGTTGCCTGCCATCTTCCACAGCGGCCACAGTGGCATTGGCAGCGGCATGCGTTGCGGTGGAGGCCTGCGTTTGCAGAACAGCAACCCAATGCTGCTTGAAGACGTGGCCATCGCCTTCCCGGACATGCAGATTGTTGTTGCGCACCCCAGTTGGCCCTGGCAGGACGAAGCCATTTCATTGGCCCTGCACAAACCCAATATCTGGATTGACCTCTCGGGCTGGAGCCCCAAATATTTTGCGCCGCAACTCGTGCAGTATGCGAACACGCTGCTCAAAGACCGCATCCTTTTTGGCAGTGATTACCCGCTGATCACGCCCGACCGCTGGCTGGCGGATTTTGAAGAGGCGGGGTTCAAGGACAACGTGAAGCCGATGATTTTGAAGACGAATGCAATGCGGTTGTTGGGGCTGCAATGACGCCGCCCAGAAGGCGTCGGTCTGGTCAAACGGGCGCTTTGATGTTGACCTGTATTTCGCCCAGCTTTTCGATGCGTGCGTAAAGTGTGTCGCCGGCATGGAGCTGGCTCACGCCCTCGGGCGTACCGGTGAAGATCAAATCACCCGGGTGCAGGGTGTAAAACTTCGAGGCAAATTCAATCAGGACCGCCACGCCCAATATCAACTCGCGGGTATTTGACTTTTGCTTTGTCACCTGGTTGATTTGAAGTTGCAGCGCCAGCTTGCCAGGGTCGGCAATCTCGTCGGCCGTCGTCAACCAAGGTCCGAGCACGGTGTA
The DNA here is from genome assembly GCA_031410295.1 of Rhodoferax sp. Lineage (GTDB taxonomy): Bacteria > Pseudomonadota > Gammaproteobacteria > Burkholderiales > Burkholderiaceae_C > JANYCG01. The sequence continues at coordinate 6,077 of JANNYX010000305.1, read as the reverse complement.
ACCGTCGGGTGATTTTCTCAGGCTGCGTTCTTCCGGCCCGCGAATCGTAATGTCCAGGCCAATGCAGTACCCCGCCACGTAAGGCATCGCGTCTGCCGCCAGCACGTTGCGCGCGGTTTTTCCGATCACGATCACGAGTTCCACTTCATGGTCGGTGCGCCGCTCGGGCAGCGTGAGCGTGAGGTCTGTGGATGCGCCTTGCAGTGAACTGGTGGCTTTCAAAAAAAGCCCGGCACGCTCAATGTGACTGATCTGGTTGTGGTAGTGGATATTCGGATCGTTCAGCACTTCCTTGAGATGGTTTTCATAGTTCACCGGCGCGGCGATGATCTTGCCGGGGTTCGCCACGGGGGAAAGAAGATGGACCTCAGCCAGTGGCCGTCGCGGCGCCGTTGCCACCAGGCTCTTGATGCGTTCCCGCACCGCAGCCAGATGCGCCAACAGCTGGTCCGCGACCGGGTACGGATACACCAAGGCGGGCAGGACATCCAGCGCCTGTGTTACGTCCAGCACCTCGGATCCATCAACCACGCCCAGGCGGTTGTCGTTAAATCGGCAGAGCTTCATGAACCGTCCTCGCAAATAAAAAAGTCCACGACATCGCATCAGGCGTGATGAATTGCGCCAGTGACATGATACAAACCCGCATCACCGGAAAAACGCCGCCTGCATGACCCCAATTTCAACTTTGCGCGACATCGAGGCGCTGGAGGCGCTACCCTATGAATCGGTCGTCCCGGCGCGCTCCACTTACGAGCTGATCGCCCGCGCCGCCGCGCGTTTCCCCGAGCGTGACACCTTTCGCTTTTTGCCGGACGGCGAACTTGCGACGCCGGCCGTTCGTATCACCTATGCGCAATTGCTGCAGAACATCCACCGTGCCGCCAACCTGTTTTGGAGCATGGGCGTCGGGCCGGACGACGCGGTTGCCATCCTCGCGCCTAACATTCCTGAGACGCAATACGTTTTGTGGGGTGCGCAAGTGGCGGGCCGCGCCTGCCCGATCAACTACCTGCTCCAGCCCGATCACATTGCGGCACTCCTGAAGGCGTCGAATGCGAAAGTGATTGTGGCGCTGGGCCCCAACGACGAACTGAATATTTGGCCCACGGTCTTGCAACTCATGCCGCTGTGTGGCCTGCCGCTGTTGCAGATTGCGGTGGGAGGCCGCCTGGCGGCCGGTGTTCCAAATCTTCAAGAAGAAATGGCTATTAGGCCGTCAGAACTATTGCATAGTGTGCTATTAAAAAAGGAGCAATTAATTGTCAGAAGCGGCGAAGGCAAAGGCAAAGGCGGAGGTTTGAACCAGCGAATCGCCGCTTGCTTTCACACCGGCGGCACGACCGGCGCTCCCAAACTGGCTTTGCACACCCAGCACAACGAAGTGCACACCAGCAGCCTTGCGCCGCGTTTTTACGGTTTTGATGAAACCACCGTCGAGATCAACGGCTTTCCGCTATTTCACGTTGCGGGCGCGTTTGTTTACGGGCTGTCGCTGCTGTCGGTCGGGGCGACACAAATACTGCCCACGCTCAGTGGCATGCGCAATGTGCGCTTCGTTCAAAACTACTGGAAGTTCTGCCAGCGTGAACAGGTTACCGCGCTGGCGGCAGTACCCACCGTGTTGGCCACGCTGCTTGATCTTGCGGTGGACGCCGACATCCGCAGCATCAAGGTCGCCTACACCGGGGGCTCGCCGTTGCCCAGCGAACTGGCGGCGCAGTTTGAGAAGAAGCTGAACATCCCGGTGCGCAATATTCTGGGCATGACCGAAAGCGCCGGCCTGGTTTGTATTGAACCGCTGGCGTCGCCCCGGGTGCCAGGATCGGTGGGGCTGCGCTTGCCTTACACGCAAGTGCGCGTCGTGCGCTGGCGTGACGGCGCCGCACAGTTCGAGCAGGAATGCGCCATTGGCGAGACCGGCATGGTGGTGGTGTGTGGCCCGCATATCAGCCCTGGTTACAGCGACTCTGCGCGCAACGCCGGCATGTTTGAGACGCTGGCCAACGGCGGGCGTTGGCTGATTTCGGGGGACCTGGGCCATATCGATGCGCGCGGTTTCACCCACATCACCGGTCGGGCCAAAGACGTGGTCATCCGCGGCTCCCACAACATTGATCCAGCTTTGGTTGAAGAAGCTTTTCTGGCACACCCGGACGTTGCGCTGTGCGCCGTGGTCGGTGAGCCCGACGCCTATGCGGGTGAACTTCCGGTGGCGTTCGTCACGCTTAAAGCGGGCGCTTGCGTGGCGCCCCTGGTGTTGCTGGCCGACGTGGCGCCAAGAGTCTACGAGCGCCCGGCTGTACCCAAACGCGTAACAATTCTGGAGGCCATGCCGACGACCGCAGTGGGGAAAATATTCAAACCCGCGCTGCGCTTGCGGGCCATCGATGTCAAGCTGCAGGAGATGCTGGAAGGTGTCGCACCTGCCTTTCATTTGGTGGTCAACGCCGAGGACCGGCCGCGTGGGCCGGTGGCGGTCATTCGTGTTTCAGGGCAGGTTTCCGGGGCCATGCGGCTGAAGATTCAAAGCGACGTGACTGCGCTTCTGGCAGCCATCGCAGTTGCCCATGAAATTGAGTTTCAGGTAGCGCTTGACGTTTAAGGAATCGATATTGCAAACAATTGAACGACCCGCAGCCGTCACGGTCTATACCGATGGCGCCTGCAAGGGCAATCCCGGACCCGGCGGCTGGGGCGGGCTGCTGATCTTTGGTGACACTGAAAAAGAAATTTTCGGCGGTGAGTTAAATACCACCAACAACCGGATGGAGCTCACGGCCGTCATTGAAAGTCTGCTTGCGCTCAAGAAACCGTGCCGCGTCACGCTGTACCTGGACAGCGAATACGTGCGCAAGGGCATCACGGAATGGATTGCCGGTTGGAAGGCGCGTGGCTGGCGCACGGCGGCCCGACAGCCGGTCAAGAACGTTGACCTATGGCAACGGCTGGACACGGTGGTGGCGGGGGCAGGGCATGCCATTGACTGGCGCTGGGTGAAGGGCCATGCCGGAGACCCGGGCAATGAGCGGGCAGACGCATTGGCCAATCGAGGTGTGGCAAAGGTATTGAACCAGCGTTGAAAATCTCGATCCAAGCCGGCCGCTGTCTGATGCAAACATCTGCTGACGCTCACGACGCAGTTTGTAAAGACGCTGTAAAGAAGTCTGGGACGAGCCACGAGGCCGTAGTTCCACTGAGGCCAGATTGTTGCAGTGCTGATACATTCACTGGTCCTTTGCCCGATTCCAAGAGGGGTCGGCGTCACCACCCTGGCAAGAATTCATGGCATCCAAAGCAGTTTATTACCTTACCGCCATCGTAGGCATCGCCGCTGCTTCGGGGGCTGCCTGGTGGTACCAATCCAAGCCCAAAACCCCGGTGGAAATGAGTGCGTCCAACGGTCCAGGCGCTGGTTCTCCAACGGCATCGGGTCCTAACGGCGCCGCCTCGGCACCGCGAGCGGCGGGCGTGGAAGTGGCCAAAGTCGAACGCATGGTGTTGCAGGACGACGCCCAGTCGGTTGGAAGTTTGCGTTCGCGTCAAAGTGTGATGTTGCGCCCGGAAGTGGCGGGGCGCATCAAGCAGTTAGGTTTCGCTGATGGCCAGCGTGTGCGCAAGGGGCAGGTGCTGGTGCAGCTGGACGACGTCTTGCAGCGTGCCGAAATCAAGCAGGCCAAAGCGCAAGTGTCCATTGCCCAAGCCAACCTCAAACGCAACCAGGAATTGGTGGCGCAGAATTTTGTGGCGCAACGCGTGCTTGAGGAAACGGCCGCCAACCTGCAGGTGGCTGAAGCCCAATTGGCGCTGTCCTGCGCAAGGCTGTCGCGGATGGCCATACTTGCGCCGTTCGATGGCACCGTGGGTATCCGCAACGTCAACATTGGTGATTTCGTCAAAGACGGCGCCGACCTGATCAACCTGGAAGACATCGGCAGCATGTATGTTGATTTCCGCCTGCCCGAACGATTTCAAGGCAAATTGAGGCTGCAGCAATTGGTCGATCTGACCTTGGACGCATTCCCGGGCCGGGCTTTCAAGGCGCGGGTGGAGGCGATTGACCCGCTGCTTGATGCCAATGGCCGCTCGGTCGGGGTGCGCGCTGTCTTGCCCAATTCGATGGGTGAGGCGGCTCGTGAAGGCGGGCGCATGGGCGCGGGTGGATCTGGCGCCTCTGGCGCCGGTGGCCCAGGCTTACGTCCAGGAGGCTTGGCGGCGGCGGGCGGCTCCAAAACGTCGCCGGTTGCCATGCCAGGCGCTTCAGGGGGACGCCCAGGCATGGGCGGGCAAGGTGGTCGCCCGGGAGCGGGCAGGGCCAGTGGACCAAGTGGCTTGGCCGCGCCCGCTGCGCCGGCGCTTGACGCTGTCGGTTGCCCAATCGACCCGTCAACAGTCGCGGCAGATGCCGCCGCCAGCGCTGCAAACGGCGCCGGTCCAGCGCGTGGTTTGAGTGGCGGTGCGCGTGGCAGTGCAGCCGGTGGAGCAGCAGGCGGCGCTGGTCGGCCGGGTGGTTCAAATAGCGCGGGTGGCGGCAACCCGTCACCGCTTCGACCAGGCATGTTTGCCCGGGTGAACACCGTGTTTTCTGTGAATGATGCGGCGCTTGTTGTGCCGGAAGAATCCATCGTGCCCCAAGGTGGCAGGCAGTTTGTCATCAAGGCCGTGGCGCCAGGGCAGGTTCCATCGGTGGACGCGTCCAAACTGCCCGAAGAAGTCAAGTTTGTCTCCTTGCGACAGGAAGTGCGGCTGGGCGCGCGCCGAGCGGGGCGGGTGGAGATTGTCAGTGGCCTTGAAGAGGGCCAAAGCGTGGTGGTGGCTGGGCACCAACGCTTGCAGCGTGATGGCACGCCATTGCGCGTGGTTGAGCTGAGCCGGCCGCCTCAAGCGAGTGGACCGGGCGGCCAGGGCGGGCAAAGTGGGCAACCAGCGGGTGACGCATCTGCAGCCACGGCTCCCGTGGCTGCGGCCAGCCGATAACTTCCAGGGAGACTTCCATGCAACTGGCTGAAACCTCCATCCGGCGCCCGGTGTTTGCCACGGTGCTGTCCTTGTTGATTGTGCTGGTTGGCGCGGTGTCTTATACCCGCCTTTCGGTGCGCGAATATCCGAAAATCGACGAACCGGTGGTGTCCGTCAACACTGTTTTTACCGGCGCTTCGAGCGAAGTGATCGAAGGTCAGGTCTCCAAGGTTCTGGAAGACTCCATCGCAGGCATAGAAGGTGTGGATGTGATCACGTCCATCAGCCGCCCCGAGCGCAGCCAAATTTCAGTGCGGTTTGCACTGACCCGCAACGCTGACAGTGCCGCTGCCGATGTTCGGGACAAAGTCACGCGCGTGCGCCAGCGCTTGCCGCAGGGCATAGACGAACCGGTGATTGCCAAAGTCGAGGCCGACGCTTTCCCGGTGATCTTCTTGGCGCTTAACTCCGAAACACACACCGCGTTGCAACTGTCTGAAATGGCTAACCTGCTGGTCAAACCCGTACTGCAAACGGCGACCGGAGTTGCCGATGTGATCATCCCCGGAGAGCGCAAATTCTCCATGCGCATCTGGGTCGATCCAGACAAGCTCGCAGCCTACAAACTGACGATTCAAGACCTCGAAGACGCGCTGCGCCGCTCGAATCTTGAAGTTCCTGCCGGGCGCATCGAAAGCAACTTGCGCGAATTCAACGTGACTGCGGCCACTGATCTGCAACGGCCAGGCGAATTTGGCCAAGTGGTGATCCGTACTGTCAATGGCACACCGGTACGCATTGCTGATGTAGCCCGGGTGGCGGTGGGTCCGGCGTACACGGTGGGGACGCAGTTGAGTCTGGTGATAGTGGACGGGCCGCTGGGGACGGGACATTACCGGCTGAGGGTGACGCCAACGATGACTGACGTGGTGGGGAACGCGCTGGACGGGAACGGGAACGGAACGGGAGGGGACGCGTATGTGAGGAACTTCGACGTGCAGTTCCCCACGGGGTACGTCTACGAGGGAAGGAGCAACGATGGCATTGCCACTGCGCGTTTGTTACCACTGACGGAAGATCCTCCGGGAAGCGGTTATTTCGTTGCACACGGTGCCGGA
>JANNYX010000304.1:0-11010 GCA_031410295.1 Rhodoferax sp. | reverse complement strand
CATATTGTTCATCAGCCATAAGTTTGATGAAATCTTCCGCTTGGCCGACCGCTATACCGTATTTCGCGATGGCGAAATGGTGCAGGCGGGCATGATGGCGGACGTAAACCAGAATGAACTGGTCAAGCTAATGGTCGGCCGCGATGTGGGTCAGGTCTATCCCAAGCAGGCAGTTGCGGCCGGAAGGCCCGTCTTGTCCGTAGCCAATTATTGCCACCCAACCGAGTTTGACAGCATTAGCTTTGATCTTGCAGAAGGCGAAATTCTCGGTTTCTACGGTCTTGTCGGCGCGGGGCGTAGCGAGTTGATGCAAGCCATCTTCGGCATGACCAAGCCATCCGGCGGCACGCTCACGATTGACGATAAACCCACGCACATCACTTCCGCCACTGACGCAGTGGGCCACGGCATTGTCTATGTGCCGGAAGAGCGCGCGCGGCAGGGTACTGTTACCGGAATGTCCATATTCCAAAATGTCTCGCTGCCTTCGCTAAAGAAAACCGGCAAGTCCGGCCTAGAGAGCGGTTGCGGGTTTTCTTTTGGCAAAACCCCGGCCGGTCGCACCTTTGAAGTGGCGGAAGTCGAGCAATTTCTGCGCGACAAAAAAATCGGGCCCCTGGATGGTTTCCGCTCCAAGGCGGGCTGGCCGTTCACCGCCGAAATGGTGATTAAATTCGACGAGGAAAGCAAGAACTACAAGCTTGAGTTCGACTTTGGCGACGACAAAAAAGGCGAGGAATCAGGCGAAATCATCGATTTCACAGCCCAGGAAGCCTTGGGCGATTGCCCCAAATGCGGCGCCGGAACCAGTAACGCCGCGGGCGGCCGGGTGTTCGAACACGGCAAGAACTATATTTGCGACAAGTCAGTACCCACTCTCACTCAAACCATTCCCAGCTGCGATTTCAAAACCGGCCAGGTGATCCTGCAGCAGCCCATCGTGCGCGCACAGATGAGCAAGCTGCTGGCCACCGGCAAGACCGATTTGCTGGACAAATTTGTCTCGATGCGCACGCGCCGCGGCTTCAAGGCCATGCTGGCCTGGGACCCTGAAGCCGGCAAAGTGAACTTTGAATTTGCACCCAGCAAATTCCCCCCGCGCAAAACCGCTGCCACAGGTTTTGTCAAGGCCACAACCGCAGCAAAATCCACCGGATCGACAAAGCCGGGCGCCAAGTCAGCGGCCAAATCTGCTGCCAAATCACCTGCCAAACCCGCCACCAAGGCGGCCACCAAAAAAGCCGTTCCGCGTAAGGCAGCGGTGAAGAAACCTTCCAGCGCGGTGGGACTAAAACCCAGCACAGCCCTCGCCGCCGTAATTGGCCCGGAAGCTGTCGCCCGTCCTCAGGTCATCAAAAAGTTATGGGACTACATCAAGGCCCATGGCCTTCAAGACGCCGCCAACAAACGCAACATCAACGCCGACGACAAGTTACTCGCCGTGTTTGGCAAGCCGCAAGTGACGATGTTTGAGCTGGCCGGGATTGTGGGCAAACACTTGACGGCTTGAGCTAAGAAAAATAGTCGCGCCTGAAAATTCAATTGGCGGGATGCAGTGCAGGGCGCAAACCGCAGCTGTGCACCTGCATGGCGAGGATTTGCAACGCCGCAATGCGCCCGCCAATTGGATTTGCAGGCGCGACTAATGCATGAACTTGCCGTCCCGGCCAATGATGGTCAAGTCGGTGAAGGTCGAGCCCTGGTGGTTATTGGCGCTGTAGTTGACGGTAAAACCGCCGAAGTTCACGTCGCGCAGGGTTTCCAGGGCGTTGATCAAGGCTTCGCGCGTGAGGGTGCGCCCGGCGCGGCGCAGGCCTTCGACCAACACCCGGGCCGTAAGGTAACCCTCGAAGCTGGAAAAGTCGAAGTCTTTCTGGCCGGCTTCAGTCATGCGTTGCTGGTAGTCGCGCACCACCGGGCTGTTGCCGGCATAGGGAAAGGGCACCACCTGGGAGATCACCACGCCGCGTCCGGCGTCGCCGAGTTCGTCAGCCAAGGCACGCGAGCCGACAAAACTGACGTTGAAAAATTGTCCGGCATAACCCCTCCCGCGCGCCTGTTTGATGAACGCCGCGCAGGATTTGTAGGCGCTGACCTGCACCACCGCCTCGGGCTGCGCGTTCATGATGTCATCCAGCGACTTGGCAACGTCGACCGAGTTGCGCTCCACCGTGGCCACCGCCACCGGTTTTAGCTGCCGCTTGGCCAAGGCGCGCGTCACGCCTTCGAGGCCGGCCTTGCCGTAAGCGTCGTTTTGGTAGAAGACCGCGATTTTCTTGATGCCCAAAGTGGAGAGGTGCTGCACGATGCGTTCGGTCTCGTCAAAATAACTCGCACGCACGTGGAAAACATGGCGATTGAACGGCTCGCGCAGGGATTGCGCGCCGGTGAACATGCCAATCAACGGCACTTTTTCTTCAGTGAGGATGGGCACCGCGGCCAGACCGGTGGGGGTGCCCACCGAACCGGCCAGCGCAAACACCTTGTCTTCGTTGATCAACGCCTTCACTGCGGCGGCGGCTTTGTCGGGCTCGTAACCATCGTCGCGCGTGACCAGCTTGATGCTTCGAGCGTTGACGCCACCTTGTGCGTTGATGGCCTTGAAATAACTCTGCATGCCGATTTGCATGCGCAGCCCCAGTTGCGCCGCCGGTCCACTGATGGCGGCAAACTGGCCAATGAGAATTTCACCCTCGGAGACACCATTTTCAGCTTGGGCCGGCAGCGCCAGGGCCGCCAAGCCAGCCAACAGCGCAGCGAAATTTTTGTGCAAGTTCATGGGGGTGCAATGAAGGTGGAACAAGAGCCTCGCAGTATGACCAAGTTGCCCAGTTTTGCCTATGAAGTCGCGTGCTGCGCGAGCGTTTTGATCCTGCATCTGTTGCGCCGTTGCACGCCTTGCTTGCAGAGCTTGCGACAGAGCGGCGGCGCCACCACGGCGCAGCGCCCGCGCTGGCTGGCAATGGTCCACGCAGGTTTGCCATGCAGGTTGCCGCGCGCGGTCATTTTTTCGAAAGTCAGCGGCAAAAGCCGACGTCTACACATCCAATAAAATCGTATTTTATTAATCTGTACTAATAATTAGTAGTAATTTTATTCATTATTGATATATTAAATATAGCAATAAATATAATGTATTTGACGGCCTGTATTGACATTTTTCTTACACGAATTCTACATAGAACATAAAAACGCCTTTCGCCACCCGCTAAATGATGCCACGCCACGAAACGCACGCCTTGGGGTGGCTGCACCGTGCCAGGTTTAGCGAAAAAAACCTGCAACAATCAAGGCGTCGTCAATCCCACTTTTCCTCTTCGCAAGCTTGGAGACCGTATGCCACTGAAACTTTATTTCTCACCAGGCGCCTGTTCGTTTGTGCCACATGCGCTGCTGGAAATGGCCGGCGCCACGTTTGAAACGCAACTCGTCAAACTGGCTGCAGGCGAACAAAAAACGCCTGAGTATCTGGCGCTGAATCCGCGCGGCCAGGTGCCGGTGCTGGTCGTCGACGGCGCGCCACTGACGCAGCTTGTGGCCATCGTCAACTACATCAACGACACCTGGCCAGAGGCCAATTTTTTGCCCAAGGCGCCCTTGGACCGGGCCAAAGCGCTGAGCACATTGGCCTGGATGAACAACTCGGCGCACCCCACGTTCACACACGTGTTCCGGCCCGCCAACTTTGCCGAATCGGAAAGCGGCATTGCCGAGGTGAAAAAATTCAACACGGCGAAATACATGGTGATCCTGCGCGAGCTTGATGCCATGGCGGCTCAAGCCGCGCCCTGGCTGGCGGGCGCCCACCCCGGCCCGCTTGATTTGTACGCCACCGTGTTGATGCGCTGGGGCGGCTTTGCCGGGCAGGACCCGACGCAGTTGCCCAACCTGTGGGCGCACGCGCTGAAGGTGGCGGCGCTGCCTGGCGTCGCCCGCACCATTGAACGCGAGCGGCTCAAATTGAATGTCTACACGCCGCCAGAAGCTGCCCGGGCGGTATGACGGGTCAATTCACGCCGTAAAGAATCTGCCCGCCACCGTAACTGCTGCTCAGCGGTGGCGCGCCCCCCAACGTGGCCTTGATGGCGCAATATTTGAACTCAGGGATTTTCGCAAATGGGTCCAGTGCGGCGTTGGTCAGTTTGTTGATCGCAGCTTCGTAATAACAGAAGGGCACGAAGATGGCGCCGCGCGGCGAGCTGTCATCGGCGCGTGCGTACAGCGCGACGGTGCCGCGCCGTGACGCAAGTGTCACCACATCGCCCGGTTGGCCGCCCAGGGCCGCCAGATCAAGCGGATGCACCAGGGCCACCGGATCGGGCTCGATCGCATCCAGAACCGACGCGCGGCGCGTCATGCTGCCGGTGTGCCAGTGTTCGAGCTGGCGGCCGGTGATCAGCACGAACGGGTAGTCGGCATCCGGGCGCTCGTTGGCCGGAATGATGTCGGCCGGCACGAATCTGGCACGGCCGCCTTCACGCGGGAAGTCGTCAACAAAAACCACGCTGGTGCCTGGGTCGCCTTCCACCTTACAGGGGTAGGTGACGGCATGTTCGCGATCCAGCCGCTCCCAGGTGATGCCGGCAATGTTCGGCATGGTGCGGCGCATTTCGTCAAAGACGTCGCTGACGTGCCCGTAGTTCCAGTTCAGGCCGACTTTTCGGGCGATTTGCTGAATGATCCATAAATCCTGCCTGGCATCGCCCGGCGGGTTTACCGCTTTGCGGCCCATCTGCACCAGGCGGTCGGTGTTGGTGAAGCTGCCGTCCTTCTCTGGGAAGGCGCTGGCCGGCAGGATCACATCCGCCAGGTAAGCGGTTTCAGTGAGGAAGATGTCTTGCACCACCAGATGCTCGAGCGCCGCCAAAGCGTGGCGGGCGTGGTTGGCGTCGGGGTCAGACATGGCCGGGTTCTCACCCATCACGTAAAGGCCCTTGACCTCGCCTTTTTCGATGGCGTGCATCACTTCGACCACCGTGAGGCCCGGCTGCTCGTCGAGCGAACCTGCCGCCACGCCCCAGGCTTTCTCGAACGTGGCGCGGGTGGCAGCGTTGCTCACATGCTGGTAATCCGGGAACATCATGGGGATCAGGCCCGCGTCGGATGCGCCCTGCACGTTGTTCTGGCCACGCAGCGGGTGCAGGCCGGTACCGGGGCGGCCGATCTGGCCGGTCATGAGCGAGAGGGCGATCAGGCAGCGTGCGTTGTCGGTGCCGTGCACGTGCTGGCTGATGCCCATGCCCCAAAGGATGATGGAGGCTTTGGACGTGGCATACAGGCGCGCCACGTATTTGATGGTCTCGGCGTCAATGCCGCAGATCGGCGCCATCAACTCCGGCGTGTAAGCCGCCACATTGGACTTGAGCGCTTCGTAGTTTTCAGTGCGGCTCCGGATGAATTCGGCGTCGACCAGGTTTTCGGCCACGATGACCTGCATCATGGCGTTGAGCAGGGCCACGTCGGTATCGGGTTTGAACTGCAGGAACCGGTGCGCCACCCGGGCGAGTTCGGATTTGCGCGGGTCCATCACGACCAGCTTGGTGCCGTTGTTGACGGCGTTCTTGATCCAGCTGGCGGCCACCGGGTGGTTCACCGACGGGTTGGCGCCAATGATGATGGCGACCTCGGATTTGGTCACATCCATCACCGGGTTGGACACCGCGCCAGAGCCGATGCCCTCCAGCAAGGCGACCACCGACGACGCATGGCAAAGCCGCGTGCAATGGTCCACGTTGTTGCTGCCAAAACCGGTGCGCACCAGCTTCTGGAACAGGTAGGCTTCTTCGTTGCTGCCTTTGGCCGAGCCAAATCCGGCCAGCGACTTTTTGCCGAAGGTGTCGCGCAACTGGGCAAATTTGCCGCCAGCGAATTCCAGCGCTTCTTCCCAGGAGGCTTCGCGAAACACTTCCATCACGTTGTCCGGGTCCATCACGAAGTCGCCGCGTTTGGGTGCATCCTGGCGGCGGATCAGCGGTTGGGTAAGGCGTTGCGGATGGTGCGCATAGTCAAAACCGTAACGCCCCTTGACGCACAGGCGGCCATGGTTGGCCGGGCCGTCGCGGCCTTCGACAAACAGGATTTTGCCGTCCTTGACGTTGTAGGTCAGTTGGCAGCCGACGCCACAATACGGGCAGACTGAGGCGACTTGTTTATCGGGGACCGCCATTGCCGCTTCGCGGGCCGGCATCAGCGCGCCCGTGGGGCAGGCCTGCACACATTCACCGCACGCCACGCAGGTGCTGGCGCCCATGGCGTCGTCCATGTCGAACACGATCTTGGCCTGGTCGCCACGAAACGCCAGGCCAATCACGTCGTTCACCTGTTCGTCACGGCAAGCGCGCAGGCACCGCGTGCACTGGATGCAGGCGTCCAGGTTGACGGCAATGGCCGGGTGGCTCAGATCCTGGCGCACCTGCGCGCGGGCCTCGAAACGCGGCTTGCCAATGCCCATTTTTTTCGACCACTGATCGACCTCGTTGTGGCGGGTGTAATTCGTCTCGGGCATGTCGGCCTGAAGCAGTTCGAGCACCAGTTTTTGGGATGCGACGGCGCGTTCGCTGTGGGTGTTGACCTTCATGCCGTTGTTGGCCGTGCGACAACACGACGCCGCCAAAACACGTTCGCCGTCGATTTCAACCATGCACGCGCGGCAGTTGCCCACGGCGGCGAGGCCTTCCATGAAGCACAGATGGGGGACTTCAATGCCCTCGCGTTTGGCAACGGTCAGAATCGTTTCATCGGCGCGGGCTGTGACGGCCTTGCCATTCAACTCGAAACTGACCCTGGGCGAATCCAGTTCGGCCAGTTCGCGGCGGGTGACGGCGTTCATGCGAGCTCTCCTGGAAAGTATTTAATGACGCAATCCACCGGGTTCGGCGCAGCTTGGCCCAAGCCACATATCGAGGCGTCGCGCATGACCTGCGACAAATCGGCCAGTAAAGGCAGATCCCATTTGGCCTGATTGATCAGGTGCGCAGCTTTGGCGGTGCCAACACGGCACGGAGTGCACTGCCCGCAGGACTCATGCTGGAAGAAATTCATCATGTTGCGCGCCGCCTGCGCCGCCGTATCCCGGTCTGACAGCACAATCACCGCCGCCGAACCGATGAAACAGCCATAAGGCTGAAGCGTATCGAAATCTAGCGGGATGTTGTTCATGCTGGCCGGCAAAATGCCACCCGAGGCGCCGCCAGGCAAGTAGCCATAAAGGGTTTGACCCACCTGCATACCGCCGCAATATTCGTCGATCAACTCCTGCAAGGTGATGCCCGCCGGCGCGAGTTTCACGCCCGGGTTCTGTACACGACCCGAAACCGAGAAGGAACGAAGTCCCTTGCGCCCGTTTCGTCCCTGCAAAGAGAACCAGGACGCACCCTTTTCCAGAATCTCGCGCACCCAATACAGCGTTTCAAAATTGTGCGCCAGCGTCGGGCGGCCGAACAGACCGACTTGTGCGACATAGGGCGGGCGCAGGCGAGGCATGCCGCGTTTGCCTTCGATGGATTCGATCATGGCGGACTCTTCGCCACAAATGTAGGCCCCGGCGCCGCGCCGCAACTCAATATGCGGCATGTTGGCCAACGGTGGTGAAGCCTTGAGCTTGGCCAATTCGGCTTCCAACAGGGCGCGGCACCCATGGTATTCGTCGCGCAGGTAAACGTAAATTTCTTCAATCCCGACAGCCCAAGCCGCGATCAACATGCCCTCGATGAAGCGATGCGGGTCACGCTCGAGGTAGACGCGGTCCTTGAAGGTGCCGGGCTCACCTTCGTCAATGTTCACCGCCATCAGGTGCGGGCCTTTTTCGCCCTTCACAATGCGCCATTTGCGCCCCGCCGGAAACCCGGCGCCCCCCAGGCCGCGCAGGTTGGCGTCTTCCATGGTTTTTATGACGGTTTCGACGTCTTGCGTGCCCGCAACACACTGTTTTAGAAGCGCATATCCGCCCGACCCTTCATAGGCGGCGCGGTCGATGAACCCGAGAGGGACATGTGAGGCCGCGCCGGCTGTCACCATGGCCGCAACGCCCTCACAGGTCGCGTGGGGCGCCGGGTTTTGCCCTACCACCACGGCCGGCGCCTGTTCACAACGGCCAATACACGGCGCGGCGATCACGCGAACGCCATTTCCCAAAATCTCGGGCAACCTGGCCAACAGGTCCTGCGCGCCGGCCATCTCGCAGGAGAGCCCGTCACACACACGCACGGTGAGCGCCTCGGGCGCCGTGCCACCCTCCTTGACGATGTCAAAGTGGTGGTAAAAACTGGCAACTTCATAAACGGACGTCTGCGGCATGGCCATCTCTTGCGCCAGCGCGGCCAGGTGAGCAGCCGACAAATGGCCAAAACGGTCCTGGATTTTGTGCAGGTGCTCGATCAGCAAGTCAGGCCGCCGTGAGGCGCTGCCCAGCAAGCCTTGCACTTGCGCCAAGGCAACTGGATCTACTTGGCGCCCTTTGGGCGCCTGGCGTTTGCGTTGTCTGGTATCGCCCCGTATTTCAGAGTGAACAACAATCGGGATGACAGGGTGATTCATGGAGATTTTCAGGTCACGGGCTTAGACGACATGTTCACTGCGCATCTCAGCGATGGCGGCGGCGTCAAAGCCCAGCTGGGTCAATATTTCGTCGGTGTGTTCGCCCAGGAGCGGGGAGCGTGTGACCTCGGTCGGGCTGTCAGACAGTTTGATTGGGTTCCCCACGGTAAGGTATTTGCCGCGCCCCGGATGGTCCACTTCAACAATGGTGCCTGTGGCACGCAACGCAGGCTCTTGCGCGATTTCTCTCATCGACAAAATCGGACCGCAGGGTATGTCGTATTGGTTCAGGATGTCCATGGCCTCAAACTTGGTTTTGGTCATGGTCCATTCCTCGATGCGGGCAAAAATTGGCTTCAAGTGCAGCAAGCGGGCCGCTGGAGTCGCATAGGCTTCGTCGAAAACCCAATCGGGCTCGCCAATCACGTTGCACACCGCCGGCCAGACGCCGCTTTGAGTGATGAAATAAATATAGGCATTGGGGTCGGTCTCCCAGCCTTTGCACTTTAGGATGGAACCCGGCTGACCACCGCCTGATGCATTGCCGGCCCGTGGCACAGCGTCGCCGAATTTTCCATCCGGATACTGCGGGTATTCATGCATGGTGTGGGTGCGTTCCAGCCGCTGCTGGTCACGCAGCTTGACACGGCACAGGTTCAACACGGCGTCCTGCATGGGCGCGAGGACTTTTTGTCCGCGCTGGGTGGTGTTGCGCTGGTACAGCGCCGCGACAATGCCCAAGGCAAGGTGCACGCCGGTGCCGCTGTCGCCAATCTGGGCGCCCGTGACCATTGGCGGGCCGTCGTCAAACCCGGTGGTGGAGGCAGCGCCGCCAGCACATTGCGCCACGTTTTCGTAGACTTTGCAATTCTCGTACGGCCCGGGACCGAAGCCCTTGACGGAGGCCACGATCATGCGCGGATTGATGGCCTGGATATGTTCCCAGGTGATGCCCATGCGGTCAAGCGCACCGGGGGCAAAGTTCTCCACCATCACGTCGCATTGTTTGATGAGCGCGTCCAGAACTTCGCGGCCGCGCGCCTTTTTGGTATCGAGGGTGATGGAGCGTTTGTTGTGGTTCAGCATGGTGAAGTACAGGCTGTCCACACCGGGAATGTCGCGCAATTGGCCGCGTGTGGCATCGCCCTCGCCAGCCCGTTCCACCTTGATCACATCGGCACCCAGCCAAGCCAGCAACTGGGTACAGGTGGGCCCAGACTGCACGTGGGTGAAGTCGAGAATTTTGACACCATCGAGGGCTTTGCTCATGGCCGGGCTCCTGTTGCAATCGCCGCCACAACCTGCGCTTCCAGTTCGGTTATCCGTTTTCGTGTCTCGCGGTCTTGGGCAAACCGCACCGATTCATCCCGCACAACAGCGGCTATGCCGCTGACGGAGCCATCGTCGGCATGAATCAGGGACACCGTGAAGGCGATGGACATCGTATGCCCTGCCTTGTGCATGGCCGGCACCTTGAGTAGGTCGCTGCCATATTTGGTAATGCCGGTTGCCATGGTCTTGTGGTAGCCGTCCCAATGGCGTTGCTGCTGGCGCTGCGGGATGATGATATCCAGCGACTGGCCCAAGGCCTCTGCCTCGCTGAAGCCAAACATGCGCTCGGCCGCCGCGTTCCACAAAGTGATGGCCCCTTGCGCGTTGCACACCATGACGGCATCCGCCATGGCGGCGACCAGCGCCGTCGTGTTCACTGTTGATTGCATAACATCCCCTGTCGAATTTCCTCAAACATCCAAACAAAGACGGCGCTCAAAAGTGAACGCCGTCCGTGTTGCCACTGCCCGGAACTGGACAGAGGCCAGGGATCAATTTTAGCGTTTCAACCCGAAGGTCAAACCGCACCAAGCTTGTGCATGTCCGCGATCTGGCCGCTGGAATAACCCAGCTGGGCCAGCACTTCGTCGGTGTGTTCGCCCAACAGCGGCGATGCCGTCACTTCCGGCTTGGTGTCAGAAAACTTGATCGGGCTACCCACGGTGAAGTAGCTGCCGCGCTCTTTGTGGGGTACTTCAACAATGGAGCCACTGGCACGCAGTGATTTGTCGTGCAACAGTTCCTTCATGGAGAGCACCGGTGCGCAGGGGATGTCGAACTTGCGGAAGATGTCCACCGCTTCGTACTTGGTTTTGTCGGCAATGTAGGCTTCAATGGTCGCGAAGATGTCCATGATGTGCGGCTGGCGACCCCGTGGCGTGTTGTAGGCCGGGTCGTCTTTCCACTCGGGCTTGCCCAAGGCATCGCAAATGGGGCCCCAGGCGTGCCCCTGGATGGTGAAGTAAATGTAAGCGTTGGGGTCGGTCTGCCAACCTTTGCACTTGAGAATCCAGCCTGGTTGGCCACCACCGCCCGCGTTGGCACCGCGCGGCACCACGCCGTCTTTGAAAGCTTCCATCTCGTGCGGATACTGGGGGTACTCTTCCAGATGGCCAACTTTGTCCAAACGCAGCTGATCGCGCA
>JANNYX010000303.1:0-3018 GCA_031410295.1 Rhodoferax sp. | reverse complement strand
GCGATACCTCAACAAATACAAACGCGCCACGCGAAGATTTTTGCACGGGTTACCCGACTTCGTCCGCCAGCCCCACATCCTACAAACCGACGGGTCTGCCGCCCAGCGGTATTTTGATTTGCGGAATGTGGGAGTCCAATGCAATGGACACTTGATCAACGCGCAGTGGGCCAGTAACTTGGGTGTTGGTGACGCCGGAAAATTTGCCGAATCGCGCCACCGACGCACCATAAAAACTCCCCTGGTTGGTCGTCGCATCAGGGGCGTGGCCGCGCATTGCTTTAAAACTTGAAACGGTTTTGGCGCTGGGATTGCCATCAGGTACGCCGCCGCCTTCACCAATAAAGAACTTTTTGGAGACGCCAGCGCCAAATTCTGTGGCCCAGATCGCGTCTGCTTCGGTGCTGACGTTCAGGGACCCTAGGGTAGGGATCGCGGTAGACCCCATCCCAGTTCCAACAGCAAAACTCGAGCCGGGTAGATGATCACTGTCAAATGAAGTTTTCGGGTCCCCAATGGTCATTTGCAAGGGCCGTGCACAGGTCGGGTACGCGGCAGTGTTGGCGCGGGAGGCGCTGGCTGCGTAGGGGTTGATCCAGGCTGGCTGTTGCAGGCTCAGCACAGGCTCCGGCGAATTGGCCGCGGTTCCCACATTAGCCGTGAAAGCTGGTGAAGAGGTACCACCGGAGAAATATTTGAGGCCTTCAAACATCATTTCACCGAGGGGGTTGCCCCAGGAAACACACAATCCATTCGTGGCCAAACTTGCAAAGCTGACGCAGCCCCAGTCATCTGAAGCGCTGCCAAACCCCCATGGACGAAATGCATTCAGGTGGTGAACAACGCCTTTGACGCTTGTGAATCTGCCGTTGCTCGGGGTCACTTCCTGGTTGAAATCGTCAACGTTTTGCCGCAATACGCCACCGGCGTAGTTGTTGTCATAGGTGCCACTGAGCAATCCGAATGCCAAAGATTTGTCTTCACCGTATTTGTGCAGCAGACCCGTCGGTTTGTAGGATGTGGGGCTGGCGGACGAAGTCGGGTAACCCGTGCAAAAATCTTCGCGTGGCGCGTTTGTATTTGTTGAGGTATCGCACACCTTCACACGCACTACGTACTGGGTAATAACGGTGCCTTCCAAGACGGAAGCAAGCGGATTTACCCCAGGGTTTGGCCCCAAGATCAGACGCTCAGCGGACACAAGATCCCAAATTCGGCCAGGTCGATTTTGGTAGACGATCATCAGCGGGTTATTGACCGTAGGCGTAAATCGGGCAGATTGGTTGCCTGGGTTGGCATTTTGCAGCGTGGTGTTTGCAAACATGTGCCGAGTGGCGCCGGTGGGCAAAGCCAAAGGTGTGTAATCCCGAATGTCATAACCATCATTTGCAAAACTTAGGTACTCCTTGCCCCACATCGTTGAGTCTTGGGGCACAAAAGCACGTTCCAGCACGGTGCTGGTAGTGTCAGTGGAGCGTTTGCCGCCGTACAACACTTTGCGCAGAACGTCCATACGCGACATGGCCACCCAGTTCAAGAAATTTCCGCTCCATCGCCCAGGACACTTGTAATAGTTCTTGCTGGTATCAGCGGCATCAGGAATGACAGTGGTCGGTGCTACGTCCACGGTGCTAAATACCGAACTTGCATAGGAATAACAACGGTTATGAGCAAAATAACCTTCATAACGAAAAGATGGTTTGAAAAACAGATCCGGAATGTTGTCACCGTCCAGATCGTTCACGTCGTTGTAGGCCGCCTTGAACAATGGCAGGTCGCGACCCATCGTCAATAACACCAAGCCCGGTGCAGTTTTCTGAGTCAACAGGGGTGCCTTCGCCAGATTGACCGTTTGCGCGCCCGCGCCGACGCCGCTAAGGATCAACGCAAATGCGGATGCAAACAGTCCAAGGTTTGCAAACAAACATCGGCCCGGTGTCCATAAAGTTCGGTTAGCGGTTTTCATACAGGGTTCTCCCAAGAACACGTTAAGGGGTTGAGCCGTCGCAACTAAGCAGGAGCGACGCACACTTGATTTCGACGCATTTTTCATTGTTGAATTTACGCATTAGCGAGTGAACATGATTTGCAAAATCACGTCAGCCTCGTTGGACCCGCCCGAAGCGTGGGAAGTGATTCGAAACCATTGCTCCGTGATGGTCGGACTTCTCACGATGTCAGGCAGCCGTTCGATTGTGTAACGCGGGTTGACGCTGTTGCCATAAGCACTGGCCGCAGGTGCAGAACAGCTTGTCCAATCAAATCGTCTGGTTACGTCAGTGAACGCACACGTGTTGTCAGCCAACAAATTGGAGCTCGTTCGCCAGAATTCGGCGTTTCCACCACGCGCCAAGGCTGTTGCGTAATAACCCGTTGCAAGCCCGACCTCGGTTCCTGCCGTTATTTGTGCCACCGCCTCGCGGCCAGCGCTCTCTGCGGCCTGGAATGCCAACGACCGGTCGCGTTCATTGGCAACCACACGTTCACCGGTGGTCACGTTGCGCATGCTCACTGCGGCAATCAGCGACAAACTCACCACAAAAATCAAGACCAGTATCAGTGTGATACCGCGCTGATTGCGGCCAAACCACTTTGCCGGTCTGGGTGTAACTTGATTTGCGTTCATAGCGATCACAACCCCATCCGGTTTCTGATAGACACCGTAGTGCTGTAGGCGCGACGAAGCCGAGAGTCGGGTGGCGTAGTTGGGGTCGGCGCGGGCGGGGTGTAGGTGCCATCTAGCCACTGCACGGTTTGGCCTGCCACCGCCGCTTTGTTGTTGTCTTCGCTGACCAGAATCAAGCCCATCCGGACGCTGACAACCCGAGACCAATTTACGGTGGTCGGGTCAGTTCGGTAAACGTCAGCCATGAAGGTTGGTGCGCCGGCGGGAGTGTTGGTGGTGTTTTCGCCGTAATGAAAAGTCATCGCCTCGACGTTGGGCACGAGCTCCTCCGTTACGGCCACACTTCCATTGAAAAATCTGCGGTACAGGCTTGGCGTTGCCGCACCAACACG
>JANNYX010000302.1:0-1565 GCA_031410295.1 Rhodoferax sp. | reverse complement strand
CACGCTGGCTTTCATCGGCATTCTGGGCAGCCTGGCCAGTGCGCTGTTTTTCATGATGCGGGGGGGCAAGAACGCGAAAGACGACCGACAAAAATCCAGCAACATGTTCCGCGCCCTGGCATTGCGGGTTGGCATCTCGATTTTCCTGTTCCTCTGCATTCTGGTGGCGTGGAAATTGGGCTACGTACAGCCCACCGGAATTCCGCTGGGCAAATAGGCGACCGCGCCGCGCGGTGCCGATCCGCTTCCATCAAAAAAGGCACCGCTTCGGGTGCCTTTGGATTGGGTCCGGCAAAGCGTCAAAGCCAATAGACCAGAATGTAGAGGCCGAGCCAGACTACGTCGACAAAGTGCCAATACCAGGCGGCGCCTTCGAAACCGAAATGGCGGTCAGCCGTGAAGTGGCCTTTATGCAGGCGAAGTGTGATGAAGAACAACATCAGCATGCCGACAAACACGTGAAAACCATGGAAGCCGGTCAACAGGAAGAATGTTGAGCCGTAGACGCCTGAGGTGAGTTTGAGGTTCAGATCACTGTAGGCATGGGCATATTCATACCCTTGCACAAACAGGAACACCAGGCCCAGCAGCACAGTGAGCCACATGAAAGCGATGGTGCGGGCGCGGTTGCTGTGTTGCAACGCATGGTGGGCAATGGTCAAGGTGACGCCCGACGACAACAACAGCGCGGTGTTGATGGTCGGCAGCCAGAACGGCGTCATCGTGGTGAAGGGCTCAATGATCGCCGCCGGCGCTGCAGTTACACCTGCAGCCAGGCTGGGCCAGACCGCCTTGAAATCCGGCCAGAGCACGGCATTTTCCAAACTTCCCAGGGCTGGCACCGAGTGCG
The DNA here is from genome assembly GCA_031410295.1 of Rhodoferax sp. Taxonomy (GTDB): domain Bacteria; phylum Pseudomonadota; class Gammaproteobacteria; order Burkholderiales; family Burkholderiaceae_C; genus JANYCG01. The sequence goes on along the minus strand of JANNYX010000302.1, from coordinate 715 downwards.
CGCGAACCCACCACAAGGCCGAGAAAAACGCGCCGAAAAACATCACTTCCGAGAAGATGAACCAGCTCATGCTCCAGCGGAACGAGATGTCGATCTTGTGGCCGTATTGGTGACTTTCGCTCTCAGCGATGGCGTCGCTGAACCAACTGAACAGCACCCACAGGAACCACAACAGGCCAGCGGTCATGGCCCATTTGCCCCAGTCGGCGCCATTCATCCACTGGGCGCCACCAAAAAATGTGAAAAACAGGCCAAGCGCCGCCATGGCAGGGTGGCGCGACGGGTTGGGCACAAAATAGTACGGCGCCGTATGACCCGCTGTACCTTGGGATGTTGAACTCATTTCAGCTTCAAACCTTATTCAAAAATCAAATTTCCTGGGTGGCGCGACACGAATTTGCATGCCATGGCGCATGCGCTGTCATTTCGCCACTACCCAATTCACAAAAAAAATCAGCCCAACCACAAACACCAAGACGGCGCCAATTGCCACAACGATCACGTGCAGGGGGTTCACCCGCGCCAGGTCTTCCTGGTACTCGCTGTGTTTGCGAATCCCCAAAAATGACCAGGCCACGGTTTTGATGCTGCGCCCAAAGGACATCGTGGGAGCGTCGGCAACAGAGCGGTTCTGGCTCATGCGCCGGCTCCCGCTGGCGTTGGCTTGGGCTCACGCTTTGAGGCATCCGCCGTGGGCGCTGCTGGCGTCTTGCTG
>JANNYX010000301.1:0-7432 GCA_031410295.1 Rhodoferax sp. | reverse complement strand
CAGCCGTTCTGGGTTTGCCGCAAATGGCGCCGACCTGGTGGCGGACTTGCGGCCTGACAACACCCAGACGCGCACAGCAAGCGCCGCAGTGGAGCTTGCCAGTGCCGGTTCGCGCCTGCAGCGCCTGTTGGGTGTTTCCACAAAAATTTTTGATGTGGGCGCCGTGCCTGGTTCAGACATGCAGGAAGGGGCCACCGCCGGCCACATGCTCAACGCACTGTGGAGCGCGACCTTGGGCTATACCCTGCGCTATTTCTGGAACCCGCTGGACAGCAGCAAGACGTTGCTTACTGACGCCGCTGTGGAAGAACTGCGCGCCTGGGCGGTTCGCACCTTGCGCGCCAGCGGACCGTTGTCGGCCTTGCGGGTTGGCAAGCAACCGTATGGCATTTTGCCGATCACGGCGCGCGGTTACCAGGCGCCTGCGAACGCGCCGCTGGAACGCGAAATGGCCGACGCGCTCGAGTGGTTCCGCAAATTCTGGGACGATGCCGTCACGCGTGTGCCAACCTTGCGCAATCCAAGCGCTGAGAACCTGCACCAGGTTCTGGCCATGCAGCCATGGGCGACCGCGAAGAATTATTGGGACGTAGCCGGGCCAGCCACGATTCAAAATTTTCCGGATATCAAACCCTTTGCCGCTTTTCAGGAGACGATGGGTAATGGCCTGGTGGCCGATTTGCTCAACAGACAGGGCTTTCAGGGCAAAGCGCCGTTTCTGGCGATGTGTGCTGTCCGCCCCAAATCGCATTCGCTTGACGCCGTGCCCTGGGTGCAGCGTGACCATGCGCAGCCGCAGCGCGAACTTGACGGACCGGTGCCACTGAAGCGCAACTATGTGGCCAGCTTGCTTGACCTTCTGAGCCAACCGGCCAGCGCCATACGCACGGAGCTGGTCAAGATGCAAAACGGTGAATCGCTGCTTGAAGCCATGCTTGGTTTTGCGGCCGATGAAGAAGTGCTGAAATCGGGCCACCAACTCTTCTATGACCACGTGAAGGGCAACCCGGCCCTGAGCGAAATGGTCAAGCTGCAAATGAGCCGGGTGCAGGTGGCCGAATACATTGGGGTGGACAGCAGCACGCTGGTGGGCGACCAGATCAAGGTCAACCACGCCCGGGCATTGTTGGGATTGAAGCTCACTGGCACGACCGGCAGCCAGTCCGTGGAAGAGTTCATTGGCGCCAAGTTCGCTCTGCCGCGCCAGCAATGGCCACAACACATGCAGAACATCGCCAGTTTCAATGACAGCCTGGCGTTTCTGAAGGAGCGCACCGCCGGCGAACTGCAAGTCTCCTTTCGCACCACGCTGGATTTGTTTTCAACGCGGCTGGACGCCTGGATCACCTCTCTGGCAACCCATCGTCTGGACACGCTCAGAAACGCCCAGCCTGAGGGCCTTCACATCGGCGCATTTGGTGTGGTGGAGGACTTGGTGCCGGATTCATCACGCGGACAATCCCAGGCGCTGGACAGCCTGGGTTATGTGCACGCGCCATCGCTCAAACAGGCGACAGCGGCGTCGGTGTTGCGCAGCGGGTTTTTGGCCAATCGCAGTGTCGCTGGAAGTGCGTTTGACATCGATCTGCGCTCGCGCCGTGTCAAGCGCGCCAAGCACCTGCTCGAAGGCGTGGCCAACGGGCAATCCATGGCCGCATTGTTGGGGTATCGCTTTGAGCGTGCCCTGCGCGACCATGACTTGTCGGCGCATATTCTGGAGTGCCGCACAGCCTTCCCGTTGAACCCCGCGGGCGCCGGCCCGGGCGATGAGCCCAAGGAAAGCATCGCTGCGCGCGATGTGGTCGACGGCGTGCGCCTGATGGACGCCTACCGCACGGCACGTCCCAATTTCACTGTGCCCAAGGTGCCGTCCGCGTTGACGCAACAAGGCGGCGCCATTGCCGGCTTCATTGACGATATGTTGGATCTGATGGATTCAGTCTCTGACCTCCTGATTTCAGAAAGTGTGTTCCAGATGGTCGGTGGCAACATGGACGCTGCCGGCGCCGCCATGATGACGCTGGACAAACAAACCCGCCCGCCCGAGCCGCGCGTGGTTGAGACACCGCATTCCACCCGCGGTTACGCGCAGCGCCTGGTGGTCGCGCTGCAAAGCACGGACCTTGGCGCCTGGGCCGGTGTGGCCGACGCCGAACTGGTGGCGCAAATGGAGCCACGGCTGAACGCCTGGCTGGCACGCCTGTTGGGCGACCCTGCGCGTTACGAATTCGTCGCAAGGGCGCTCACGGCGCCGCAGGCGCCAGGGGGTGGATGGGTTGACAGCCGCATCGTTGTCACCGCCACACTGGTCGAACTAGGGATGTCGCCGCTGGCCCTGGTGTTGGGCAGTGAAGCCCAACAGGGCGCGGGCCACAGCGCCGTGCAGGAGCGCCTGGGCGCCTTGTTGAGCCAAAAACTGAAGGCGCAGCTTGGCGCTCAGGCGGATGGCATGGCGGTGGCGTTGCAACCTGACGCGCAGCAAGCCGGGCGCATTGGCCTGGTGGCGTTTGAGTCGTTCGCCTGGGTACTGCGACGCCTGTTAGAGAAAACCCGCGCCCTGCGCCGCATGGACATGGTGCAGGCGCAGGATGGCGTTGAAACCGGGGCGACACTCAACGACGGCGAAGCTGCCGGCGTCGACCTGGTTGAGCTGGCGCAGCGCCGCGACCGAGCTGAACGCCGGGCGCAAGATGTGTTGGACGCCTTGCTGGCCGCCAGCAACGCCGCGCCGGAAGATCTGGAGACGCTCGACCCGCTGGCAGCTTCAACGGCTGCGCTGCTTGTGCAAACGCAGGCGGCACTTTCGATGGCCTATGACTTGGGCTGGCGCAGTGCCACCATGGCCAACCCGGTGCCGGCAGCCGCTGGCAGCGAAGGCCAGGCGCCGGTGACCGACGACTCGGCCGCGCGCGCGGTGGCACGTGCCCGCGCCTTGCTGCTTGAAATTGGCGCGCGCATCGATGCCGCCCGCAACGCGCCGGTTTCTGAGGGAAAAGGCGGGCAGCTGCAAGCGTCCCTCAACCGCATCCACGCCGTGATGGGGAAAAGTTTCCCGGTGTTGCCGCTGTTCGACTTGGGCGCCTTTGCCGCCGATGCCGCCGCCACTTTGGCCGACCGCGACACGCTGTTGGCCAAAGCCGCACAAGGCAATGACGACACCGCCATCGCCGGCTGGTTGCCCAAACTGGCCTGTGTGCGCGAATCTGCCGCTTTATTGTCGGACGCGCTGGTCGCCGCGGAAGCACTGGCGCCTGACAGCGCCTACCTTGATTCGCCGCTGGATTTCAAACTGCTGCAGTTTCCGCGCGATGCGGCGGCACACTGGGGCGCGTTGCCGCTGGCGGCGGGTCAGGACCTGCGCGGCGTGGTGGCGGTGGCCGCGCACGCGCCAGCGGCTCTGGAGGGCCTGCAGGAAGACGCGCAGATGGCTGGGCTGTTTGTCGACGAGTGGACGGAATCCATCCCTTCCGACGAAGAAACCACCGGCCTGGGGTTCCATTTTGATGCGCCGGGAGCGCGCCCGCCCCAAAGCATCTTGCTCGCCGTGCCGGCGGATCCGACGGCGCCCAACTGGACGCTTGACAGCCTGCTTGCCACGGTCAATGAAGCCATGGCGCTGGCGCGGTTGCGTGCCGTGCGGCCACAGGATGTGCTTGGACTGGGCCTTTTGTTGCCGGGCATTTATCTGTCCAACAACTTCAAGCAGGACGTGCCGTCGGTGGACTTCAGCAAAATGGTCCTCAAAAACCTGGAGGTGCTCAAAGCTGCCAGCGCGCAAACCGGCAGCAAGGCCACGATGGCGATGGGCACCACCCAGTTCACCAGTTGAGCTGCACCGCATCACCCTTGAACCCACGATTCAGGAGCCGCAATGACACTTTCACTCTCAGCCGCCAATGTTTCCGTCAAGACGGCATTGATCGCGCGGCCTGATCCGTCACACACCGTCTGGTCTCGGTTGCAGCCCCTGCCGACCAGTGACGATGTGTCAGAAAGCCTGCAGGCCCGCGTCGCTGATCCGTTGTGGATGCTGGCGCGGCAGTGGCAGTTCAATGAGTTTCAGGGCGAAGACGCTGGCAGTCCGATCAGCGTGGCGCTGGCCGCGGTTGGCCTGCCTTTTCGAACCTTGCTGCGTGGGCGCGATTCCCAAACCGGCGTTGAACTGCCGGCTGGCGCGGCCCCGCTGGAGGCGATGGTGGAACACGAACAGGTGTTGGCGGTTCATCCCAAACTCAACGCGCAGGCCGGCCAGCAACTGATGCGACGCCTGCGCGCCGCCGCCCTGCCTGACGCTGCAAGCGTTCTGCTGGTGCAATTCCCCGCGCCCTTGCCGGCGCCCGATGATGCCGCCGCCGACAACGCCGGTTTTGTCTGGCACACCCTGCTCAACGCCCGCGCCATCGATGCTCTGGCCCTGGCGCAGGTCCTCAAAGCCCTGCCGGACCAGGCCGCGCTGGAGGCGTTCGCCACGGGGCTGGGCTTGGTTGGCGCGGATATACAAACTTGCAGCGCGCTGTTGCAACACTGGCTGGGCTGGCTCGATGAATTGGCCGTGAACGGGCAGGACAAAGGCGCCAGCCCCTACTGGAACCCGCAGCGCCTTGAATACAGCTTCGCCCTGGGCGCGCAAGGTGACGGCGCCCCGGTGCGTCTGGTGGCCGACGAATACACCGACGGCCGCCTCGATTGGCATACCTTTGAGTTGGCGGCGGCGCAGGGTCAGCCCGGCGCCAGCCAGACTTTCAGCTTTGAGCCCAGACGCCCGCCGCTGCCCACCACGGCGCGTTACCCCGGCATGCCAGCGGACCGCTATTGGGAGTTTGAAGATGGCCGCGTCAACTTCGGCATGCTGGGCGCCGCCAAAAGTGATTTGACGCGGCTGGCGGTGCTGGAATACGCCCTGGTGTTCGGCAACGACTGGTTCACGCTGCCCCTGACCCTGCCCGTCAACGCGCTGTACCGCATTTCCAGATTCGAAGTGCTGGACAACTTCGGCGTCACCTTGCCGATTCCACCAGCCGGCTGGAACATGTACGAGATGAGTCTGCAAGCCGGGGCGCCAGTGCAACGGCTGGATAACGCCATGTACCTGTGCCCAGCCCTGCATACGCTGCAGGGCCCGCCGCTGGAGCACGTGGTGATGATGCGCGACGAAATGGCCAACATGGTCTGGGGCATCGAGAAACGCGTGCAAGGCAGTTCAGGGGAGCCGATTGACCGGAAGTTTGAAAGCACCCGCCTGACCACCACGCAAAGCTTGCGCGCTGCAGCGCCAGCAGCCGGGGCGCCTTTGGTAACGGCTGGTGCGTTGTTGCAATACCGTCTGCAAACGCCGGTGGCGGCGAATTGGGTGCCGTTTTTGCCCGTGAGGAAGGAGGGTGCAACACCCGCCAACTGGGCCATCCAGTTGCAGCGCGGCGTGGTCACGCACTATTACCAGGTCACCGAGTCCCGCCTGCTGGACCCGGTCAATCAAGGTTATGCCGCGTTCATCACGCGCTTGCGTAGCAACGAATTTGTCGAGACCACCCAGGTGCAGGGTCTGCCGGACAACCAGCTCCAAGGCTTCATGTTTCACCCGCGCGGCGACCTGCTGCGGCTGGACCCGAACGCGCTGGTAGCCAGCGACTATTTGCGGTTGGAAGAAGAAGAAGTGCCGCGCGACGGCATTGATCTGAAACGCCGCTTCAACTACGCGCGTGACTCAAGCGGACGCGCGCTGTTGTGGATCGGCCGCAGCAAGACCACTGGCCGCGGTGAAGGCAACAGCGGCCTCAAATTTGACGTCGTTTCGCGCGGCAAACCTTGAGGGGTTTTTTCAAGGCAAAAAATATCGTTTAAAAATAATTATAACTGTATTATAGGATAAATCTTAGCCATTTATATTATATTAATAATAGCAAACTATTGATATTATTTGACGGCCTTAACCTAAAAATTTTACTCAATAGTTAGGCGGTACACATTAGTGTTAAGTTCAGCTGCGTGAACCGCCGCGCCCACCGGCGCCACCGGCGCCGCCACTGCGGCCACCACGACCGCCGCCACCGCCTCCATAGCCGCCGCCACCCGATCGTGAGCCGGCGTAACCGCCGCCACCGCCACCGCCACCATTGCGCCGGGCGCCACCGCCGTTGCGACCGTTGCCGCGGGCCATCAAGTCAACGCTGGTGCGCATCGGGTCAGGTTGGCCTTGAGGTGCGCGCGGCGCGTTGTGGTTGACGGCACTCACGTTGCCCGGGTCGGAGTACACCGGCGCGTTGTGGTCCTGTGCGACGCGCGACGAGAAATTCCGTGGCGCGCTGCTCATGGGTTGAAAGTCTTCATGGTTCGGGTCCCGAACTGGCGTGCGACTCGGGCCACGCGGCGGGTTGCCGCTGGCATTGCGGCCGCCATTGTGCGGTGCGTTTCGGCCCGCGCCATTGCCGCCATTGCCGCCATTGCCGGCGTAACCACCGTTGCCACCATTCGCACCGTTGCCGGCCCTGGCAGAGCTGCGGCCACCGCCTGCGCCATTGCCGCCGCGGCCGCGTTGGCCCCCAGCGCCGCCCTGACCGGCGCTGTTGTCACGCACACGCTGCAGCATTTCGGTGCGTGCGGCACGGCCGGCGGCCATCATCACATCGCGGCTGGGTGGTTTGCCGGCGCCGCCCCAAATCGTCTGGCGACCCATGGCGATGGGCTCGGCCACTTCGTCCGGATCGGGCATGAAGCCCTCGATGATTTTGACGGCGATCTCCTGCTTGGTGAAGCGTTCAATGGCCTGCATGAAGCCTTCTTCGTCCAGGCAGACCAGGTTCACTGCGGCGCCATCGGCGCCAGCGCGGCCAGTGCGCCCGATGCGGTGCACGTAGTCTTCGCTGACGTTTGGAATGTCGTAATTCACCACGTGCGGCAGGTCGTCGATATCGATGCCGCGGGCGGCGATGTCGGTCGCCACCAGGGCGCGGATGTCGCCGCTCTTGAAGTCACCCAGGGCCTGCGTGCGGGCGGCCTGGCTTTTGTTGCCATGCAAAGCCATGGCGTGGATGCCGTTCTTGGTCAAAAACTCGGCCACATTGTTGGCGCCAAACTTGGTGCGCGTGAAGACCAGCACCTGGCTCCAGTTGTGTTCCTTGATGATGTGCGCCAACAGCGCCTTCTTCTTGCCGCGGCCCACCGGGTGGATCACCTGCGTGATGCGCTGCACCGTGGTGTTGCGCGGCGTGACCTGCACGCTTTGCGGGTTTTTCAGCAGGGTGGCGGCCAGGTCACGGATTTCATCGCTGAAGGTGGCCGAGAACAGCAGGCTTTGTTTGTCGCGGGGCACGGCGGCCAGCACTTTTTTCACATCATGGATGAAACCCATGTCGAGCATGCGGTCGGCTTCGTCCAGCACCAGGATCTGCACCTGGCCCAGATCGAGCACGCCTTGCTGCAGCAGGTCCAGCAG
>JANNYX010000300.1:0-6279 GCA_031410295.1 Rhodoferax sp. | reverse complement strand
CCAGGGCACGGAGGCCACAGTTTCGTCGCCGCCCACGCCAATGCCGGAAGGCCCCAGCGCCATCACCATCTCGTCAGGGCTGTGGTTCTCCAGAATGTCCCACTTGGGCAAGAGCGGCTTTTTGTCCAGTGGCCCCATGTAAATGAAGGCCAGGCCGTAAATTTCTTCCACCGGGTACCAGGGCTGGCGCACCTTGTCTTTGAAGGTGCTGTCTTTGGGCTCGCAGGGCTGATCCAGGCAGCGGCCCTCAACGTCAAACTGCCAGCCGTGGTAACAACAGCGGATGCCGTGCTCATCGACCTTGCCGTAATACAGCGAAGTGCCGCGGTGGATGCAGCGCGGCGTCAACACCCCTGGGCGCCCCTGCCCATCGCGGAACATCACCAGGTCTTCACCGAGGATGCGCAGGTTCTTCGGCGTCGTCGTGAGGTCTTTCGATTGCGCGAAAGGCTGCCAAAACCGCCGCATGTATTCGCCGCACAAGGTGCCCGGGCCGACGCGCACGAGGTCGTCGTCCGGCAAATGTTCAGGTCGCCCATAGGCCGAGCCGTCTTTGCGTTGGCCTGCCAAAAAAATTTCTTGTAGTGAGCTGCCCATGGAGGTTCCCAATGCTTGAATTGCGAAAGACGTAGCCTGATGATGCCCAAATTGAAGCACATAACGCGTCTTGGCATTGATTCTGTCTTTTTGGCGCGTCGGCGCGCCCAGGCCGCCAGGCCGAAGGGACTCACCGTCTACTTCACCAGGCGCGTCGCCGGGTACGCTGAATACCAGCCAAACCAGAACGCACGGTGGGCACTGAGGCGCTTCAGCGATTCGCCGCCCGGGCCACGCAGACCGGCTTCTTCGACCGTCCAGCTGGCCCCGTCCTGGTCTTTGGCAAGACTGTCGCGGTCATAACTTGTGAACTTTTTACCTTTGCTTTCATAGACCCGGTTGGCGCCGCTGGCATCGGTCAGCACGACCAGCGCCAATTTGCCAACACGGTCCTGATAAACCGGATTCCGGGCCAGGAAGTCGGCTGAAATCGCGAGCTGCTCTGCGGGCGAGTCGTTGAAGCGCAAGGCCAGCACTTCGGCCTTGTTGCGCAAGCGACTGTCGAGTTTGGGCACGCCGAACATCAGGCGGTCACTGGCGAAATAATTGCGGTAGGCAGCGCCTTCGGCGTAGTCGCGCTCATGGCCCGTATCGAGCGAGAGAACGGTGGTGCCGGGGTGGCGTTTTTTCCAGTCACCCCAGGTGCTGGTCACGACGAACAAGGAGGGCAACACGATGCCCTTGCCAACCAGTGGCCCGACCACCGGGGCGCCGTTCAGTGTGGACCACATCGACTTCGTGGCGTGGTCATACATGAGCTTGTTGGATCGGTACAGGAAGCCGCTGGTGCCCAGCTCGTGTTGCACGCCGTTCACAGTGGTGTCGTACAAAATCATCGAACCACACAGCGTGCAATAAACCCCATTGAGTTCGCGCCCGCCAATGCGGTCTTTAAACATTTCGTGCCACGCCAGAATGCGTTTTGGGTAAGCTCGAATATCGCCGTCAACCGCGACGCCGAAGATGATGTCCTTGTCGCCGAGGTAGGTGGCCGCGCTGGCGCTGATCATTTTCGGGTTTTTCAGCGGCGGAATGCCGTCGCGCTGCACGCCGCCCCAGCGGATTTCATCGAGCCGAATGGCGGTCTTGGGGCGATTCTCGAAATATTCGCGAAAACGCGGGTCAATGGCCTCGTACAAGCGCGCCTTGAATTCAGCGTACTGCGGGTGTAGCACCAGGTTTTGGTCCCAGACCCATTGGTAAAGCTCGTCGATGTCGCGCGCCTGGATTTTTGACACCTTCATCAAATGCTCGACGGCCAGCGATTGGGTGTAGGAGCTCGCCATCAGGCCGGCCATTTCCAGCAACATCGGCGCATATGCGTCGCGCCATTGAGCGATGACCTTCGCCAGTGCCGCTTCCGACAACTTGGTGTTGGGCTCAAGCATGGCCAGAAAGGTGGTGACAGGCACCAGAGGAGCCTGGTTTCTGGGCGACGCGGGTTTTGCCGCGCCAGAGGGTGTTTGGGCGAATGCCGCCTGCGCGCAGATTGCGCCAAGCCCGGTGAGGCAAAGCGCTGAAAGAATGTTCAGCAGCAAATTTTTGGCGTGGGTCACGGATCAACTCCAGTCATCGCGTTTGCACTTTGTTCAGCGTGAGTTCCTGGTGAGTCGCTTGCGCTTGGAAATTCTTACGCGAGGCGCTTTCGCCCCTCCAGGATGAACAGTGTGATGCCGCCCAAAATCGCGACAGACGCCGCCACCAACCGCCAACTCAGCGCTTCACCCAGGAAGACGATGCCGCCAAAAGCCGCGATCACCGGCACACTCAGTTGCACCGTGGCCGCATGAGTGGCGGCAAGTGCTGGCAAGGCGGTGTACCAGATAGCGTACCCAATGCCCGAGGTGATGGCGCCCGACGCCACGGCGTACCAGAATCCTGCGGGGTCGACCGTGGGACTTCTCGCCCCGTCCAATCCCGCCATCGACGCGGCAAACATTCCGAGGCTCGCGGCCAGCGCCATTGGAACTGCGCGCAGGAAATTGCCGGCCGTGACCTGTGTCGGGTCACCCGCGCCCTTGCCGCGCAAGGAATACACGCCCCAGGCGGCGCCTGCGCCGAGCATCCACGCCGCGCTGCCCGATGGCGGCGCCGACAACCCGGGCAGCAGCAGCCCGACCAAGCCACCCATCGCCAGCAGGAAGCCAAGCCACTGCGACGCGCGCAGCCGTTCGCCCGCCCATAGGCCGTGGCCGATCATGGTGGCCTGCACGGCGCCAAACAACAACAGTGCCCCCGTGGCCGCGCTCAGCTGCCGGTAGGCCAGGGAGAAAGCGATGGCATAAACAAACAGGGCCAGGGCCGACAACCCATTGCCTCGGCCGGCTACTGGCGCGGGTTGAGCTCGTTGGCGCAAAACGACGATCAACCACAAGACCAGAGCGCCCGCCACCAGCCGGATGCTGGTGAAACTCATCGCGTCAATGCCAGTGTGTTTCAGGGCGACACGGCACAAAAGCGAATTGCCTGCGAACGCCAACATCGCCAGGGCCGTCAGGACGGCAACTCGCAAAGGCGCCATCGTGGCGTGTGCCAATGCCATTGACCCGCCTAGTCGGCGGTGATGCCGGCGTCCTTGATGACCTTGCTCCAGCGTTCGATTTCGCTGGCGATGCGGGCATTGAACTGCTCCGGCGTGGAGCCGACCGGGCTCATGCCCAGCTGCAGCATGCGCTCGCGCACTTCGGGCGAACCGATGGCCTGGGCGAAATCCGCGCTGATCTTGGCACGAACCTCCCGCGCAATGCCCGAAGGCGCAATGATGCCCAGAATGCCGACCACGTTGAAGCCTGGCAGGGTTTCGGCAATGGTGGGAGCGTTGGGGAAATTGGCGCTGCGCGCGGCGCCCGTAGTGGCAATGGCTTTGAGCTGCTTGTTGGCGACGATGCCCTTGAGTTCCTCGCCGATCGACGAGAACCACAGTGGCACGCGCCCGCTGAGCACGTCCACCTGCGACGGCCCGGTGCCCCGGTAAGCGATGTGGGTCATCTTGATGCCGGCCATGGTGTTGAACAACTCGCCGCTCAGGTGCGAGGCGCCGGTGGTCGGTGTGGCGGTGAAATCCAGCTTGCCGGGGTTGGCTTTGGCCCAGGTGATGATCTCGGCTACGGTGTTTGGCGCGAATGACGGGTGCGCGTAGAGCCCGAAAGGCGTGTTGCCGATTTCTGTGACCCCGGTCACGTCCTTCAAGGTGTCATAGGGAAGTTTGTGGCCTTGCAGAATGTGCGTGCTCATCAGCGCGCCAAAAGCGATGCCCAGCGTGTAACCGTCGGGCGCCGACTTGGCGATGAAGTCGGTGCCGACAATGATGCCGGCGCCCGCCTTGAAGTCGATGATCACCGATTGCTTCCAGATGTCCTGCAGCTTGACAGCGATGACGCGCATGATGGCGTCATTGGCTCCGCCCGGACCGGTCGGGAAGACGATTTTCACCGGGCGGCTGGGCCAGTTGCTGGTCTGCGCGACGGCCACCAGGGGAAGGCCGGCCGTCAACGCCAAAGCCGCCATCAGGGCCATTGATTTGCGTTTTGACTTCAAGGTGACTGCGCTCATGTTGTCTCCATTTCAAACTTAAAAATCTGCCAAGCTGCTTTATGGCACAAATTCCCCATTCTCACAGCGTGGGAAAAACACCCGGATGGCGGCCTGGCTAGAACCTAAAATTCAGCCTCGTCCTGAAAGTCACCATGAACCAGCTTGCGCTGTTTTTACCCTGCGCCGCTGGCGTCGAAGAATATTTGTTGCCAGAGGTGCTGCGCATCACGGGTCTGCCCACTGCCGATGCCATCAAACAACGCGGCGGTGTGCAGGTGCGTGCGTCGTGGCGCGACGCCATGTTGCTCAACCTGCACAGCCGCCTGGCGCAACGTGTACTGGTGCAACTCTCGCACACGAATTATCGCAATGAGCAGGATTTGTACCGCGCTGCCAGTGAGGTGGCGTGGGAGATCTGGTTCACGCCGCGCCAGAGCATCAAGGTTGAGGTGACGGCGCAGCACAGCCCGCTGACCAGCCTGAACTTCGCCGCGTTGAAGGTGAAAGACGCCGTCTGTGACCGCTTTCGTGACAAAGCTGGCGGTGTGCGCCCCGACGTGGACACACGCTGGCCTGACATCCGCATCTATGCCCACTTGACCACCGACACCTGCACCCTGTACCTGGACACCTCGGGCGAGCCACTTTTCAAGCGCGGCTGGCGTGAAGACAAGGGTGATGCGCCGTTGAAGGAAACCCTCGCGGCGGCCATGCTGGCCGCCTGTGGCTGGGCCGAGGGACTGAAGAACGGTAAAGACCTGCTGCCGCTTTACGACCCGTGTTGCGGCAGCGGCACCATCGCCATCGAGGCCGCGCAGATCTCCTGCCACATCGCCCCGGGTTTGTTGCGCCAGTTTGCGTTTGAGAAGATGTTGCCATTCCAGCCCCATGTTTGGCACGCACTTCAAAATACCGCGAAACAAAAGGAAATCCGTCGCACGGGCCTGGTTTTCGGCAGCGATGTGGCCCACCGCATGGTGGATTTTGCGCAGCGCAATGCCGAACGCGCCGGCGTCGCCGATTGTGTGGAATTTCGCGGTGGCGACGCCTTGCAGCGCTTGCCGCCCAGCGACAAACCCGGCGTGATCCTGCTGAACCCGCCGTACGGCGAGCGCATCGCCGTGGCGGGTGTGGCGGGGGCAGAGCGCGTCGCCGTTGCGCGGGATGCAGGTGAACAGTCGGGGCACTTCGGCGCGCGCGAGCTGGCAGTGGCCGACGACGGTGTCGACTTTTTCCCGCAACTGGCGTCGCACTGGAAGAAAAACTTCAGTGGCTGGACCGCCTGGATGCTGACACCTGATTTAAAGATGCCCGGCAAGATGCGCATGAAGGAAACCCGCCGTATTCCCATGTGGAATGGCCCGATTGAATGCCGATTGTTCAAGTTCGATTTGATCAAAGGCTCGGCGCGGGAGCGCGTCAATTGAAGTTGCTGGTTCTAGACACCAATATTGTTCTGGACATGTTTGTCTTCAACGACGCGGGCGCTGCGCCGCTCACATGCGGGCTTGCGGCGGGCAATTTTCAATGGATTGCGACCCAACCCATGCGCGACGAACTGGCGCGCGTGCTGGACTATCCGCACATCGCCGGCAAGAGGGCGTTCTACAAAATTGCAGCCGCCCAAGTGCTGGCGCAGTTTGACCAGTTGGCCCGCCTGGTGCCCACCGCGTTCAAAGCGGCGGTCACCTGCAAAGACCCGGACGACCAGAAGTTCATCGACCTGGCAGTCGAACACCAGGCCATGCTGCTGAGCAAGGACAAGGCCGTGCTTTGTATGGCCAAGAGACTGCTGGCGCTGGATGTTCTGGTAACCGCGCAGATGCAAGAATGATCACCGGTATCACCGTCCTAATTGGCGTGTCTCGATTTAGTGAAAATACGACCCATCCACGAGGCAAACAAAGACAACCATGACCGACCCCATCCAGCCCCCAGCCCTGCCCGACCACCTGAGCGTTGACCCGCGTAGTCCGCACCACGTTGCCGGCGTCTTCAAATATGGCGTCGGCATTCGATTAAACGGCAAGGAGCGTCAGGATGTGGAGGAATACTGTATCAGCGAAGGCTGGGTGAAGGTGCCGGCGGGGAAAACCCTGGACCGCAGGGGCCAGCCGCTGTTGATCAAGCTCAAGGGGACCGTTGAGG
>JANNYX010000299.1:0-2268 GCA_031410295.1 Rhodoferax sp. | reverse complement strand
GAACGCGGAAGTCGTCAAGATGATTGAAGACCACCGCGCCTCCAAAGGCATCAAGCCACGCAAGGTGTCTGACGAGGAAATCGTGCAGCGCCTGGTCTACGCCCTGGTCAACGAAGGCGCGCGCATCCTGGAAGAAGGCATCGCGTCGAAGGCCAGCGACATCGACATGGTCTACCTGATGGGGTATGGCTTTCCGATCTGGCGCGGCGGCCCCATGTGTTACGCCGACGGCGTGGGCCTCTTCAACGTCGTGCAAAGCATGAAACGCTTCGCCCAGAATCCGCTGGACGACGCCAAATTCTGGCAACCGGCGCCGCTCTTGGCCAAGCTGGTGGCCGAAGGCAAGACATTCAATTAATTGATCCACGAAGGAGCACCCCATGACATCAGCCGTAATCGTTTCCACCGCCCGCACGCCACTTGCCAAAAGCTGGAAAGGCTCCTTCAACATGACCCACGGCGCCACGCTCGGTGGCCACGCCGTGGAACATGCCGTCAAACGCGCGGGCATTGAGGGCGCGGAAGTTGACGACGTGATCATGGGCTGCGCCACGCCAGAAGGTGCCACCGGCGCCAACATCGCCCGTCAAATTGCGTTGCGCGCGGGCTTGCCCATCACCACCTCGGGCATGACCATCAACCGTTTCTGCTCCTCCGGGCTGCAAACCATTGCGACAGCGGCCCAACGCGTCATCGCGGGCGAGGGCGACATCTATGTCGCTGGCGGCGTTGAAAGCATTTCCTGTGTGCAAAACGAGGCCAATCGCCACATGATGCAAGACCCTTGGCTGGTTTCGAAAAAACCCGAGATTTACTGGAACATGCTGCAAACCGCCGAGCAGGTCGCCAAGCGTTATGGCATTGGGCGCGATGCCATGGACGAATACGGCGCTGCCAGCCAGCAGCGGGCCACCGCCGCCCTGGCCGCAGGTTTGTTTGACGCTGAAATCGCCCCCATCACCGTCACCATGGGCGTGGCAGACGCGGTCATGGGCATGACGACCAAACAGGTCACCGTGAGCAAAGACGAGGGCATCCGTGCCGGCACCACCAAAGAAGGCATCAGCGGCATCAAGCCAGCCATGCCGGGCGGTGTGATTTCCGCCGGCAATGCCAGCCAGTTTTCCGACGGCGGCGGCGCCTGCGTCATCATGAACGAAACCGTGGCCGAGCGCAAAGGCTTGAAGCCGATTGGGCGGTTCGTCGGTTTTGCCGTAGCCGGGTGTGAGCCCGATGAAATGGGCATTGGACCGGTGTTCGCCATTCCCAAGGTGCTCAAGAAGCTGGGCCTCACGATCAACGACATCGACCTGTGGGAATTGAATGAAGCTTTTGCCGTGCAGGTCATTTATTGCCGCGACAAGCTCGGCATCCCCGGCGACCGCCTGAACGTCAACGGTGGCGCCATCGCCGTCGGCCACCCCTATGGCGTGAGTGGCCAACGCCTCACCGGCCACGCCCTCATCGAAGGCAAACGCCGTGGCGCCAAACGTGTCATGGTGACAATGTGTATTGGTGGCGGCATGGGCGCTGCGGGGGTGTTTGAGGTGTTGTGACAAGTTAGACTGGGCGCGATGCCAACAATGGCGTCGCGGCCAAAAGGAGGCAATCATCATGGACAAACTCGCCTATGTACACGCCCAATGGGATGATGAAGCGCGGGTGTGGGTTGCAACCAGTGACGATGTGCCGGGTCTGGCTACGGAGGCAAGCACGACTGAGGAACTTGTGGCCAAATTGAAAGTGATGATTCCAGAATTGATGGAACTGAATGACCAGGTTCCCGCAGGGCCAGTTCCGTTCGAGCTGTTGACCCGTCGGTTTGAAATGACGGCCTGAGCGCCGCCATGGAAAGTTTCACGCCGGAGTTGAAACGCTTGCTTGCGAAGGCTGGATGCACTTTTGCGCGCAGCGGAAAAGGTGATCACGAAATCTGGTTCAGTCCGATGATGCAGGTGAATTTTGTCGTCGACAGCAAAATCAAATCACGCCACACCGCGAATGCCGTTTTGAAGCAAGCTGGGTTGCCAAAAAATTTCTAAGTCGCCAGCATGTCCCTTCGCCCCACGCTCGACTTTCTGTTGTATCAGTGGCTCGGCGTCGAGTCGTTGAAAGAGCGCGCGCGGTTTTCCGACCACTCCCGCGAAACTTTTGACGCCGTGTTCGACACCTGCGAGCGCATTGCGCGGGAGAAATACGCGCCTTTCAACCGGCTGGTGGATACACAGGAGCCACGCACCGAAACCGATGCCGACGGCAACCTGCGCG
>JANNYX010000298.1:0-2638 GCA_031410295.1 Rhodoferax sp. | reverse complement strand
GCCCCAGCGCGCCAACGCGCCGGCGCTGGCGCCCAGACAAACAGCGAAGGCGGCCATCACTTTTCTTTGCCCCTCATCAGGTCAGGCAGGTAAGTGACGATCTGCGGGAAAAGCGTCACCAGGACGATACACAACACCAGACAGCCGAAGAAAGGAATCGCCGCGCGCGCAATGGTGTTGCTGTCTTTGCCCGTCATGTTTTGCAGCACAAAGAGGTTGAAGCCCACCGGCGGCGTGACTTCGGCAATCTCCACCAGCAGCACGATGAAAATGCCAAACCAGATCAGGTCGAAACCGGCCTTCTGGATCATCGGCAAGACGACGGCGCTGGTCAGCACGATCATGCTGATGCCGTCCAGCGCGGTGCCCAAGATCAGGTAAATGACGGTCAACATGCTGATCAGCGCGTAGGGTGAGAGCTGCATCGCATTGACCCACTCGGCCAACTCGCGCGGGATGCCCGTGAAGGCCATGGTTTTTGTCAAAAACGCCGCGCCCGCCAGAATGAACATGATCATGCAACTGGTGCGCGTGGTGCCCATCAGGCCGTCCCAGAAGTTCTGCCAGGTGAGTGACCTGCTGGCGGCGGCGATGGCGAGTGACCCAAGCACGCCGTAAGCCGCGCATTCGGTCGCCGTGGCCCAGCCGGCGACGAGCACCCAGACGATAAAGATGATCAAAAGCGCGCAGGGGATCAGGCTGCCGCTCAAACGCAGTTTCTCACCGAACGTGGTGGGCGGCTCGGGCGGTGGCACTTTGTCGGGGTTCTTCAGGCTCCACCAGATGATGTAGCCGCTGAACAGGGCCATCAAGAGGAAGCCCGGCAAAAAACCCGCCAGGAAAATGCGGATGATGGAGGCGTCGGCTGCCACGGCGTAGACCACCATGGTGATGGATGGTGGAATCAATATCCCCAGCGTGCCCGCCGTGGCCAGCGAACCCAGCGCGATGTTCTCGTCGTAGCCCCGGCGCTTGAGTTCAGGCAGGGCGACTTTGCTGATGGTGGCGCAGGTCGCGGCAGAGGAGCCCGACACCGAGCCAAAAATGCCGCAACCCAAAATGGTGGTGTGCATCAGGCGCCCGGGAATGCGGTTGAGCCACGGAGCAAGGCCGGTGAACATTTGCTCCGAGAGGCGCGTGCGAAAGAGGATTTCTCCCATCCAGATGAAAAGCGGCAAGGCGGCAAGTTCCCAGGAGGCGTTGGATTCCCAGAAGGCCGAGAACAGGTTTTTGCCCGGCTGCGTGGTGGTGAAAAACGTCTGGCCAATCCAGCCGACGATGGCCAGCGTCATGGCGATCCAGACACCGCCCGAGAGCAGCAGCAGCATGATGAGCAGGAGCAGGCCGCCCAGCGCAATCAGGCTCACATGCAGCTCCCGGCAGCGGACTTGGACCGTTCAGAGGTCTTCAGAATAGTCCCCCCGCGCATGGCGTTCCTGCACCTTGCGCACATAGGTGGGCACGCCACCTCGCAACACAATCACGAGCTCATCGAGCACCGCCAGGAGAAACAGAAAAGAGCCGATGACAAAACTCATCTGCACCGTCCAGATCGGAATGACCACCATGCCTCCGGCGATGTCGTTGAACTGGTAACTCTCCAGCGTGAAACGGGCGGCCCACCAGGCGAGATAGCCCACAGCAATCGCGGCAATGCACAAGGAACAGATTTCAAAAAAGCGCTGAAGGGGCGGGCTGAGTTTTTCTGTCAGCAGTGAAACGCGAACGAAGTCGCCATGTTTGAAGGCGTGCGCCATGGCAAAAAATGAAGCCGCGGCACAACTCCAGGAGACGATGTCATTCACGCCGCCGACGCGCCAGCCTGCCATGCGCCCGACGCTGGCAAATATCATCAAGAGGAAGATCGCCAGAATGAACAGCGCCGCCAGCCGCCCCGTCCATTCAAACAGGGCATCGAGCAGGCGGCGCATCATCCAAGTAGCGTAGATGGCAGAGTTTTGACGATGACGAAATTATTTGCGGAAAGTGTCGACAAGCGCTTGCCCGTCCGGGCCGGCCTTTTTGAGCCAGTCGGCCAGCATCACGTCGCCGACCTTCCTGAGGTCGCTGGCCAGTTGCGGCGAAGGCGTCACGATGCTCATGCCCTTGGCTTTGAGCTGTTCGATGTACCAGCCGTTTTTCTCTTCGCTCACCTTCCAGCCACGGGATTCCGCATCGGCGGCGGCTTTCATCACGGCGTCCTGGGTGGATTTGTCCAGCGCGGCGAAAGCCGCATTGTTCACGATCACGCCGTTCTTGGGCAACCAGGCCTGGGTGTCGTACCAGGTTTTAATGTGTTCATAGGTCTTGGAGTCAAAGCCGGTGGAACCGGAGGACATGTAGGAATCGATCACGCCCGTGGCCATGGCCTGGGAGAGTTCTGCCGCCTGGATCTGCACCGGCTGTGCGCCAACGAGCTCGGCGATCTTGGCGGTGGACGGGCTGTAGGCGCGCCACTTGAGACCCTTCATGTCAGCGACGGAGTTGAGGGGTTTGTTGGCATAAATGCCCTGCGGCGGCCAGGGCACGGCGAACAGAAGCTTCATGCCTTGCGCGCCAAGCAGTTTGTCAAGGGCAGGGCGCTGCGCCTTGTAGAGCTTCATTGAATCGGCATACCCAGTGGCCAGAAACGGCAGGC
>JANNYX010000297.1:0-4627 GCA_031410295.1 Rhodoferax sp. | reverse complement strand
GTCCGTGAAGGGGAGTTGCTGGCCCTGCTGGGCCCTTCTGGCTGCGGCAAAACGACTACCATGCGGGCCATCGCCGGGCTGCTGGCGCCGCAATCGGGCCGCATCCTGCTGGGCGGCGACGACATCACCTACAAGAGCGCGAACACCCGCGAGGTCGGCCTGGTGTTCCAGTCGTATGCGCTGTTTCCGCATTTGTCGGTATTTGAAAACGTCGCCTTTGGCCTGCGCCTGCGCCGGGTGACTGGCGACGAGTTGAACCGACGCGTGATGGAAGCGGTGGAAATGGTGGGTCTCAATGGATTTGAGCGCCGCCTGCCGCGTGAACTTTCGGGCGGGCAACAACAACGGGTGGCGCTGGCGCGTTCGGTGGTGGTGCGGCCCCGGCTATTGCTGCTCGATGAGCCACTCTCCAACCTCGACGCCCGCTTGCGCCTGGAAATGCGCAGCGAGTTGCAGCGCCTGCAGCGTGAGCTCGGCGTGACGATGCTGTACGTCACCCACGACCAGGTCGAAGCGCTGGCGCTGGCGCACCGGGTGGTGGTGATGAATGCCGGCAAGATCGCGCAGCAAGGCTCGCCGGCGGATATTTACGAGCGCCCCAGCTCGGCCTTTGTGGCGCAGTTTGTCGGTTTTGAGAATCTGTTTCGCAGAACTGCACAGGGCCTCGCAGGTGACAAAGGCGCACTGCCCTGGCCCGGCGGCATCAGGACTGGGATGGGGGCTGCGGCGCTGGCCTGGCGACCGCGCCACGTCGCACTGGGCCACGGTCCTTTCGAAGGTCGTGTCGTGGGGGCGTCGTACCTTGGCGAGGCGGTGGAGTATTTGATCGACAGCGCCGCCGGAACGGTGAAGGCCCAAGCACCGACGCAGCTGGAGCGCTTCGCCATTGAAAGCACCGTGAAGTTCGATTTGCCGATGGCCGACGCCGTCTTGCTTCAATCCGACTGACCTAACCGTGAAACACGTCTGGATCGACACCGACATGGGGTTTGACGACCTTGCTGCCGTGCTGACCGTGGCGCACACACCCGGCTGGGTGGTCGACGGCCTGACTCTCGTGGCCGGCAACGCTCCCCTGGATGTGGTGACAGACAGCGCCTTGCGCAGCGCCGCGTTCTTCCAGTGGCGATTTCCCATTCACCAAGGTGCGGACGGCCCGCTGGCCGGCCCCCTTGTCACCGCACAAAACATCCTGGGTGCCGACGCCATGAAGTCAGCCGGGCGCCAACTGCCGCTGGCGCGTGCCGCCTTGGCGCCAGGCAATGCCGTCACAGCGTTGGGCGCCTACCTTGACGCGTGCACCGAACCCGCCGTCGTGCTGGCGTTGGGGCCGCTCACCAACATCGCTCAGTTGCTGCGCCAGCGCCCGGACCTCGCCACGCGCATTGGCCAGCTGGTCTGGATGGGCGGCAGCGCGGGCGCGGGCAACCACACGGCTGCGGCGGAGTTCAACGCCGCCGTCGACCCGGAAGCGGTTCAGGAGGTGCTCGATGCGGGCCTGCCTTTTCACATGGTCGGCCTGGACGCCTGCCGCCAAGTTCGCGCCCACGCCCTGGACGCGCAGGCTTTGCGTGTCCTTGGAACCGAGCGCGGCGAGGTCCTGGCCGATTTGCTGCTGGGGTATGTGTGTATCGCCAGCCCGGATGGCCATTTGCCGATGTCACTGTACGACCCCACTGCGGCAGCGGCCCTGGTCTGCCCCGCAGGTATGGCCTGGCGTGACGCGCATATCGTTGTCGAACTTGAAGGCCGCCACACACGCGGCATGACCGTGGTCGAATTTCGCGTACCGCGAAGGGCCAGCGCCAACGCGCGGGTGGCCACCGTGGCGGATGAAACCCTGTTGCGCAAGACCGTGTTCGATGCGCTGACCATCGCCGCGCAACAGGAATCGCCATGAGTTCGGCCGGAGACAGTTTTTTTCACGCCATCCCCAAGGTGGAACTGCATTGCCACCTGCTGGGCACCGTGCGTGAGGCCACGTTTCGCGAGCTGGCCCGGCGCGCCAAAGCGCCGCTGACTGACGAAGAAATCACGGCCTTTTACACCCGTGGCGAAAAACCCGTGGGCGTGTTGCGCGTGTTGCGCGCGCTGGATGCCTGGCTGCTGCAAACCCTGGATGACCTGCACCGCATCACCTTTGAATATTTGCAGGATGCCAACAGCCACAACGTTAAATACGCCGAGTTTTTCTGGAACCCGACCGGCACGGTGCGTGAATCCGGCATGAACTTCGCATCGGCACAATCGGCCATCGTGCGCGCCATTCACGATGCGCAAAAAGATTGCGGCATCATCGGGCGTCTGATCCCCTCGATCGACCGCGAAGCATCGCCACAGGACGCGTTGGAAATGGTGCAATGGATGTGTGACCACCGGTGTGATGAAACCATCGGCATCGGCATCGACTACCGCGAGGTGGACCGCCCACCCGAGCTGTTTGCAGAAGCCTACACGCTGGCCCGCCAAGCCGGCTTTAGGACGACCGCCCATGCGGGCGAATTCGGCATGCCGTGGACCAACGTGAAAACTGCGGTCGAGTTATTGAAGGTGGACCGTGTGGACCATGGCTACACGGTCATTGACGCCCCCAATTTCGCCGCGCAATGCAAGGAGCGCGGCCTGGTGTTCACCGTAGTGCCAACCAACTCCTACTACCTGCGCACCCTGGCCAAAGACCGCTGGGCGCTGGACCACCCGATCCGCAGGATGCGAGAACTGGGCCTGGCGCTGCACCCCAATACCGACGACCCGGCGCTGCACCACGTGACGCCCAGCCAAGCCTGGGCGATGATGCACCGGGACTTCGATTTCTCCATCGCCGATCTGCGTGACTGCATGGTAAACGGCCTCACCGCCGCGTGGATTGACGACAGCACCCGGCGCCAGTGGCAGGCAGAATTTGCCGCAGAGTTTGACCATCTGTTCGCCGTGGCGCAACTATCGACGCCCGACCCGTCGGCCGATTCGTCGCATGCGTGACGACAGCTAGCTTTGCCACTGGCTAACATCCAGCCCATGGGAACACTTTATTTGGTACGCCATGGCCAGGCTTCGTTTGGCGCCGCCGATTACGACAACCTGAGTCCGCTGGGTCACCTACAGAGTGTGCGTTTGGGGGAATATTTTGCTGACAAGGGACTGTCGTTCGACGCCCTGTTGGTCGGCACGCTGAACCGCCATGTGCAGACGCTGGCCGGGATCCAGCAGGGCATGAAAAAAGCGCATCAGGCCTTGTCTTGGAGCGGTCTGAACGAATACGACAGCCATGCCGTGATCAGCGCGATCCATCCCGAGCCGCTTCAAAAGCCAGATACGCCCGAGCTGTACCGCAAGCACTTTCGCATCCTGCGTGATGGTTTGACGCAATGGATGAACGGCGCAACTCAGCCTGTGGGCATGCCCTCGTACCCGGACTTTCGAACGGGTGTGACCAGCGCGCTGGACCACGTCCGGAAAAACCATGACGGCAATGTGCTCCTCGTCTCCAGCGGCGGCCCGATCTCCACCGCCGTTGGCCACATCCTGGGCACCACGCCCGAGATGACCATCGAGCTTAACCTGCGCATCCGCAACACGTCCATTACCGAATTCAACTTCAACCCCAAACGGCACATGCTGGTAACCTACAACACCCTGCCGCATCTGGACCATGCGGATTACGCCAGTTGGATCACCTACTCCTGAAGGCTTCGCCGTGAAACCACTTCGTTACCAAATCGCGACCGCGCTGGACCAAGCCCGCCAGGTCTTGATGACCGACCCCGAGGCGCGGCTGCTGGCGGGTGGCATGACGCTAATCCCGGCCCTCAAACACCGCTTGTCTGCGCCCTCGCAACTGGTCGACATTTCGCGCCTGGCAGATTTGCGCCGCATCGAGGTCAAGGCAGACCACGTTTGGGTGGGCGCTGGAATGCGCCACTTTGAAGTCGCCAGCTCCGCGCCGCTTGCACAGGCGCTGCCGGGCCTTGCGAAACTGGCCGATCGCATCGGCGACCCGCAGGTGCGGGCGCGCGGCACCTTGGGAGGCTCGATTGCCAACAATGACCCCGCCGCTGACTACCCCGCTGCGCTGTTGGCACTCAAAGCGGTAGTGGTCACGCAGCAGCGGGAACTGGCAGCCGAAGATTTTTTCCAGGGCATGTTCACCACGGCATTGAAAGCGGACGAGATCATCACCGGCGTGAAATTTGCGATCCCGAAACGCAGCGCCTACGCCAAATTTCGGCACCCCGCGTCGGGTTTCGCGATGACGGGTGTGTATGTAGCCGACTTTGGTGGCGACGACCTTCGCGTGGCGGTGACCGGCGCCGTCAGCAGCGTCTGCCGCTGGCCTGTCGCCGAAGCTGCCTGGCAACAAGGGCGTAGAACAGCAGTGTTCGAGCACCCGGATTTGTTGTCTGACATCCATGCGCCGGCGGCCTACCGCGCACAACTCGCCACCTTGATGTTCGAGCAAGCCTTGCAGTCGCTGAACTGATCCACCTTATCCCGCACGAGTAAATTTCCATGAAGATCACCCTTGAGTTGAACGGCCAGGCGCGCAGTGCCGAAGTGGAAGAGCGCACCTTGCTGGCCGATCTGATCCGTGAAGGTTTCGGCCTCACCGGCACCCACGTCGGCTGCG
>JANNYX010000296.1:0-5718 GCA_031410295.1 Rhodoferax sp. | reverse complement strand
GCTCCGCGCGCTCGGGCATTGCCCACAGCATGGAAGAAGCTTGGGGCGTGCAAAAGACGCTGGGTTTCCCCACGGTCATCCGCCCCAGCTTCACTCTGGGTGGCACCGGTGGCGGCATCGCCTACAACGCCGAGGAATTTGAAACCATTTGCAAACGCGGGCTCGAAGCATCGCCGACCAAGGAACTGCTGATCGAAGAGTCCCTGCTCGGCTGGAAAGAATACGAGATGGAAGTCGTGCGCGACAAGGCGGACAACTGCATCATCGTCTGCTCCATCGAAAACCTCGACCCGATGGGTGTGCATACGGGCGACTCGATCACCGTGGCGCCAGCGCAAACCTTGACAGACCGCGAGTACCAGATTCTGCGCAATGCGTCCCTCGCCGTATTGCGTGAAATTGGCGTCGATACCGGCGGCAGCAACGTGCAATTCGCCATCAACCCGGCCGATGGCCGCATGGTGGTGATCGAGATGAATCCGCGCGTATCACGCTCCTCCGCGCTGGCGTCCAAAGCCACCGGGTTTCCAATTGCCAAAATCGCTGCCAAACTCGCCTGCGGTTACACCCTGGATGAGTTGCGCAATGAAATCACCGGAGGCGCAACACCGGCAAGTTTTGAACCCAGCATCGATTACGTCGTCACCAAGATTCCAAGATTCGCGTTCGAAAAGTTTCCAGCGGCCGATTCGCGTTTGACGACACAAATGAAATCGGTCGGTGAAGTGATGGCCATGGGCCGCACTTTCCAGGAATCGTTCCAGAAAGCCCTGCGCGGCCTGGAAGTCGGCGTCGATGGCATGAACGAGAAAACGCAGGACCGCGAGGTGCTGGAGCGTGAATTGGGCCACCCCGGCCCCGAGCGCATCTGGTACGTGGGCGACGCATTTGCGCTGGGCATGAGTGTGGAAGAAGTGTTTGCACTGACAAAAATCGACCGCTGGTTTCTGGTGCAGATCGAACAGATCGTGCAGATCGAGCTGGAGCTGGAGACGAAATCACTCGACGACATCGACGCCGAAACCCTGCGTGCGTTGAAGCAAAAAGGGTTCTCGGACCGCCGCCTCGCGCGACAGCTCAAGACGACCGACACCGCCATTCGCGAAAGGCGGCGCGCCCTGCACGTGCGGCCGGTCTACAAACGTGTCGACACCTGCGCTGCAGAGTTCGCCACCCACACCGCCTACCTGTACTCGACCTACGAGTCCGAAGGCAGTGAATGTGAAGCCGAACCCAGCAACAACAGGAAAATCATGGTGTTGGGCGGCGGCCCCAACCGCATCGGCCAGGGCATTGAGTTTGACTACTGCTGCGTGCACGCCGCGTTGGCGTTGCGCGAAGATGGTTACGAAACCATCATGGTCAACTGCAACCCCGAGACCGTCTCCACCGATTACGACACCTCGGATCGCCTGTACTTCGAGCCGCTGACACTTGAAGACGTGCTGGAAATTGTCGACAAGGAAAAACCGCTGGGCGTGATCGTGCAATACGGTGGCCAGACGCCCTTGAAACTTGCGCTTGGCCTTGAAGCAAACGGTGTGCCCATCATCGGCACCACACCTGACATGATTGACGCGGCAGAAGACCGCGAGCGTTTCCAGAAACTTCTGCACGAATTGAACCTGCGCCAGCCGCCCAACGCCACGGCCCGTACCGAGCCTGAAGCGCTTGAAAAAGCCGCTGCGCTGGGTTACCCGCTGGTGGTGCGCCCGAGTTAT
The DNA here is from genome assembly GCA_031410295.1 of Rhodoferax sp. Taxonomy (GTDB): domain Bacteria; phylum Pseudomonadota; class Gammaproteobacteria; order Burkholderiales; family Burkholderiaceae_C; genus JANYCG01. Next base: position 3,997 of record JANNYX010000296.1, on the reverse strand, counting down.
GTGTTGGGCGGCAGGGCCATGGAGATCGTGCACGAGCAGCGCGACCTTGAACGCTACATGCGCGAGGCCGTGAAAGTGTCCAACGATTCGCCCGTGTTGCTGGATCGTTTCCTCAACGACGCGATTGAATGTGACGTGGACTGTATCCGCGATGCCACCGGCGCCACCTTCATTGGTGGCGTGATGGAGCACATCGAGCAAGCCGGCGTGCACAGCGGCGACTCGGCCTGTTCGTTGCCCCCCTACAGCCTGAGCGCAGCCACCGTGGAAGAAATCAAACGGCAAACCCGCGCTATGGCCGAAGCGCTCAATGTGGTTGGCTTGATGAACGTGCAGTTCGCTATCCAGTCCGCGGATGAGAGCGGCGTGAAGAAGGACGTGATCTTTGTGCTCGAAGTCAACCCACGCGCCTCCCGCACCGTGCCCTTTGTCAGCAAGGCTACTGGCATTCAACTGGCCAAGGTGGCGGCGCGTTGCATGGCCGGACAGACACTCCAAGCCCAAGGCATCACAAAAGAAGTGATGCCGCCATATTTCAGCGTGAAGGAAGCCGTGTTCCCGTTCGTCAAATTTCCCGGTGTGGACACGATTCTGGGCCCTGAAATGAAATCCACCGGAGAAGTGATGGGCGTGGGCGCCACCTTTGGCCAGGCTTTTGTGAAGTCACAAATCGGTGCTGGCACGCGTTTCCCCCGGGCAGGCACGGTCTTCATTTCGGTGAAACAAAGCGACAAACCGCGCGCTGTGGCCGTTGCGCGCGAGCTTGCGGCGATGCGCTTTGATTTGATCGCAACACGCGGCACGGCGGCGGCCATCCAGGCGGCAGGGGTCCGCTGCGACGTGGTCAACAAGTTCACCGAGGGTCGCCCCAACATAGTCGACAAGATCAAGAACGACGAAATCGTGATGGTCATCAACACGGTGGAACAGCGGCGCAACGCCATCAGCGACTCGCGTCACATCCGCACTTCGGCCTTGCTGGGGCGGGTGACGACCATCACCACGGTGGCCGGCGCCGAGGCGGCGGTCGAAGGCATGAAATCCCTGGACCAGCTGGACGTGATTTCGGTGCAGGAGATGCACGCCATGCTGGTGTGAATTTGCGCTGCCGCAGTGCAAAAATTGCACTGCGCGCAGGGAACTCACTCCAGTTTGAAGGTGAATTCCTGTGTCGCTTCGACACCGTCGCTGCCGACATCGGTGGTGCACTTGTACTGCAGCATGGCAGCGCGCACGGCAGCGTGAAACACCCGCGGACCCGACAAAATCGTCACTTCTTTGACCACGCCATCCTTGATGAGGGCGCGGGCGCGCACGACGCCTGGGGTATTTTCCTGAAATGCCCGCCGCGGCATTTCGGGTGCCACCTGCGTCGGGCAGGCGATTGCGATGTCTGTGCGCCCTGGTTTGGGTGTTGCCAGAGCCGGTCCGGGCGGAGCCTCAATGACGACGGCGGCGGGCGGCGCGATCACCGGCGCCACTACCGGTGGCGTGGGGGCGGCAATGATGGTCGGCGAAGCGCTGGGTGGCACAACCACTTCAGGGGGCGGCACAAACGGTGGTGGTGGCGCTTCAAGTTTGGGGGCCTTGGTCATTTTTGGCTCTGGCGGCCTGATTTCCTTCGAGGGGGGCGGCGGGGGTGGGGGGGGCGGTGGAATGATGACTTCCTGAATGACTACCGCCTGAAGTGGTTTCTTGAGGCTGTCGAGTCCCTTGCGGGCCTCACCGGACAACAACAGGTAAGCCAAGAGCGCGTGCACGGCGACAACAGCGCCCACACCGATGAAACGCCTGGACGGGTTGTTCGGTTGAAACCGGTAGTCCATTCCCATGTGGGAGCTGGTTTCGGGAATGGCTGTGGCCATGGCCGTGCTCATGGCGCAAATTGCTCACTGCCGATGACAGCGATTTTGGTCAACCCCAAACGTTTGGTGGACGCCAACACACCGGCGAAGACGGCGTATTGCGACGCCTTGTTGGGCCGCAAGTGCACCTCGGGCTGCACGCTCTGGGCCGCAGCGGCGGTCAAATTGGCTTCGAGCGCGCTGGCGCTCACTGCAAGCCCCTGCCAATACAACACGCTCTTGTCATCAATGTCGATCTGAACTTTCTGCGGCTGAACCAACTGGGTGGGCGGTATGGCGACCGGCATGTCCAGATTGACCGCATGCAGTTGGATCGGGATGGTGATGATCAACATCACCAGCAACACCAGCATCACGTCAATCAGCGGCGTGGTGTTGATCTCCATCATCACACGCGGCTCGTCGCTGGCGCTGGAAGGTTTGAAGTTCATGACAGTCTTCAGTTGCCCGGCGCCGGCGGCTCGGTGATGAAGGCCACCTTGACAATACCGGCGCGCTGCACGGCATAAAGTATTTTGCCCACGCCTTCATAGGGCGAAGCCAGATCGCCGCGAATTTGCACCTCGGGCTGGGGGTTCATCCTTGAGACCTGCTTGAGTTTGTCGACCAGCGCAGGCACGTCAGGCAGGCGTGTGTCGTACCAGAAAATCTGGCCCGATCGGTCGACCGAGAGGATGACGTTTTCAGGTTTGGTTTCGCGCACCTCGATGCGCTCCTTGGGCAGGTCCAGCTTGATCGAGGTGGTGACCGCCGGAATGGTGATCAAAAAGATGATCAGCAGCACCAGCATCACGTCCACCAGGGGCGTGGTGTTTATGGTCGACATGACCTCGTCCTCGTCTAGCGGGGCGCCGATGTTCATGGCCATGCTGTGGTACTCAATTCAAGGTGTCAATCAGCGGGTTGGGTCTGATTTTTTCAGACCTTTTTGGCCGAACCCAGAATCACCGCGTGCAAGTCGCTGCCAAAGGCGCGCACCTCTTCCATCACGGCCCGATTGCGTCCCACCAGCCAGTTGTAAGACAGCACAGCGGGCACCGCGACCGCCAGGCCAATGGCGGTCATGATCAGCGCTTCACCCACCGGCCCAGCCACTTTGTCGATCGACGCCTGCCCTGAAATGCCAATGGCCGTGAGTGCGCCATAAATTCCCCACACGGTGCCAAACAAGCCGACAAACGGCGAAATCGAGCCCACCGTCGCCAACACCGAAAGGCCGCCTTGCACGCTGCTTTGAATGCGGTCAACAGACCGCTGAATCGTCATGGTGACCCAGTCATTCAAGGGCACGTGGCCCATCAAGCCGTGGTGTTTCTTGGTGGCCTCAAGACCAGCATCGGCGATGAAGCGAAACGGACTGCCAGCCTCGAGCAGCGCGGCGCCTTGTTCCACCGTACCCGCGCTCCAGAAGTCCCGGGCGGCGGCTTTCGCCTGGCGGCCAATCTTGGCCTGTTCCATCAATTTGACAACCAGGATATACCAACTGGCAACACTCATGACCAAGAGCAGCAGCAAGACGCTTTTGGCGATCCAGTCGGAGGTTTTCCAAAGCGCCGCCAAACCGTACGGGTTCTCACTGGTTTCCTTCACGGCCAAAGGCAGCTTGGGCGCTGCCGCGCCCGCGACCGCACTGGCGGTAGACGTCGAGGCAGAAGTTGCGGCGGGTGCGGACGCGGCAGCCGGTGACCCGGGCGCCGGCGTCGTCGTTTGAGCCGCGGCAGGCAGCGGCAACACGAGTAAGAGTGGCAGCATGGGCAGCGCAAGGTTAATCACAAAGGCCATAGGCGCCAAAAATCTGGAGAGGTTGCGGTGCACGTGTGTCCCTTTGCAAAGGATCGGCGTTCGAGCACGCCCATGCGCAGCAATCTGCAACAGCGAGCGTCGCCCAAGCCCCGACGATGCCGGGCAGTGTACTTGCCATTGCGAGATTGCGGCCACCCACCGGACAGGCTACGGCCGGCAACGATTTGTCACGCGAAGCCGGCGCTGCGGATGCTGTTTTTCCCGGATAATCCGGCTTTACCCGGGACAGACCAGCGCCGCCGTGCCATCCGCACGTTTTGCCTGCTCTGTCCCGGCAATTTTTTGGACTGCAAATTTTTCACCATGGCAACCATTCCCATCACCAAACG
>JANNYX010000295.1:0-3194 GCA_031410295.1 Rhodoferax sp. | reverse complement strand
AGTTGCGGCTTTTGACCGAGCGCATGAACATGACAATTTCAACCGGCTTGATGTCGGTGCCGGTGGCGATCATGTCTACCGTGACGGCAATGCGCGGGTTGTAGCTGTTGCGAAAGGCGCTGATCAGGCGCTCTGGCGTTTCGCCCGTGGTGCGGTACGTAATCTTTTGCGCAAAGTCGTTGCCCTTGCCAAACTCTTCACGCAGGATTTCGACAATCTTTTCGGCGTGGTTGTCATCTTTGGCAAACACGATGGTCTTGGGCACTTCGGTGCGGCCGGGGAATATTTCCAGCGGCAGCTTGTCGCGGAATGTGCGCACGATGGTGCGGATTTGGTCGGGGGTTTGCACGGCGCGGTCCAACGCGTCGGCGTCGTAGGCCATGTCTTCGTCCAGCTCTTGCCAGCGGGTTTTGCGGGTCAGGCGGTCGCGGTAACCCACGGAGTAGCCCGCTTCTACCTGTGCGCCCTGCTCGCTGACCTGGGTGCGGATGCGGTACACGTCGTAGTTGACGTTGACGCCGTCGGCCACGGCCTGTTGGTGGCCGTATTCCATGACCAGGTTCTGGTTGAAGAAGCCAAAGGTTTGCTTGGAGGGCGTGGCGGTCAGGCCGATCAAATACGCGTCAAAGTATTCGAGCACCTGCCGCCACAGGTTGTAGATGCTGCGGTGGGCTTCGTCGGTGACGATGATGTCAAACGTTTCTATGGGAAAGGCGGGGTTGTAGACGATGGGATCGGGTTTGTTAAACAGCCCCCCACTCAAGTTCGCCAAGCCGTCCACGCTTTGCTCGTCGTCCTCGGGCGCGAGTTCCCGGCCCTTGAGCATGCTGAACAGCCGCTGGATGGTGCAGATGGTGACTTTGGCCGTGGTGTCGAGCTGGTTGCTTTGCAGGTGCTGGACGATGTATTCCTCGCCAAACTTGAAGTTGTTGTAGGGCGAGTTGTATTGGTCAAACTCTTTCTTGGTCTGGCGGCCCAGGTTGCCGCGGTCCACCAGAAACAGCACGCGCTTGGCGCCGGCAAACTTGATCAGGCGGTAGATGAAGCTGATGCTGGTAAAGGTCTTGCCACTGCCAGTGGCCATCTGGATCAGGGCGCGGGGCTTGTTGGCCCTGAGCGACTTTTCCAGATTGCGGATGGCGACAATCTGGGCGGGCCACAGGCCTTCTTCTTTCAAAGGCGGCAGAGATTGCAGGCGGCCGAGGAAGGTGGGAAACACAATGCCTGAGTCGCGGGCGGTGGCGGGGATGCCGGAGCCGGTGTATATGGCGCTGTTGGCGGGCAGGCCTTTCAGAAAAGCCGCCAGCGTGTCGGGCCGGTGAAAGGCAAATACGCTGCGTGCGCGAGGCTCTGGGTCTAGCCCTTGGGTGAAGTGGGTTTCGATGCCGGTGGATTCGTAGCTAAAAGGCAAGGGGCGCACCCAAGCCGGCAAGGATGCGGGCAGGCCCTGGGCGTATTTGGCGCTTTGCACCTCGACGCCAGTCAGTGTGGAGCCCTCTTTTTTCGCCTCGATCACTCCAGCGGCTTTGCCGTTGATGTAAAGCAGGTAGTCGGCGACGCCAAAACCCGGGTTCAGGGGGAATTCGCGCAGGGCCACGCCTTGGGCGGCGTGGATACTGGCGTGAGCCATGTCGCAGACGTGCCAGCCTGCGGCAACCAGCAGTGCGTCAATGGTGACTCTGGCTTCGGCTTCTGGTGTCATTCAATACCCATGCCGTCAATTCTAGGGGAGGGTTTTGGCGCGCCCGCCTCGTTCTGCCAAGGCCATGCCTGAACTTCACTCAATTAAATGCGCTTAAGGCCGACAAATAATATAGATAGTTTGCTATTTTTAATGTAGCAATTACTTGACTTAAGTGCCGATCACTTCGCCACTTCAAGTTAGCGCGACTCTCACCAAAATGAAGGATGCGAAAAGCGCGCAACCGGCGCATCATCGGTAGAAGAAACTATATCGGAGGGCAACATGAACCCACAGACTGCGCAAGTGGCGCTGCCTGCGACACCGTCGATTGACACCGAGAGCCAGCGTGCCGCCGAACGGCGCACTCAAATGGCTGTCAAACGCCCGCAGGGGCATGATCAGGTTCAATGGGCGCTGTGCCTCTCAGGCGGCGGCATTCGCAGCGCCACTTTTTGCTTGGGCGTCTTGCAGGGCCTCGCAAAATCTGCCTCGCCGCCATTAGCCACAGCTCCGATGCAAAACGAGTCGCCACAAGCCGAGCCCAAGCAGGACCCGGATGCCTCCTTGCTGACCCAATTTGACTGCCTCTCGACTGTCAGCGGCGGTGGTTATACCGGTGCGTTCTTCTCCAGCCTGTTCATCAAGGGCCGCCTGTCGGGTGCCAACAATGAGACCGACCGGGAAGCCGCAGAACGCGCCTACCAGGCCTTGCTGGCCGATCCGCCCGGTCGAATGCACGGCGACACCCAATACAACGCGCGGCAGCCTGGCGCAGTGGCGCTGGCGTGGCTGCGTGACAACGGGCGTTACCTCGCACCCAACGGCGCCGGCGACTTGATGTATGCCGCCTCCATTGCCATTCGCAACTGGCTTGCGATGCACTATGTGATGGCCACCTCGATGCTGATGCTGCTGTCGCTTGCACTGCTGCTGCGCATTGGCGCGACCTTCATTCCCAACTACGCTGCACAGGTCGTTTTTTTGTTCCCGGCCTATGGGGGCCACATTTGGTGGAGCACCACCTGGCTGGTGGTGGCGTTCATGTTTGGCCTGTGCGCGGTACCGCTGGGCATGGCCTTTTGGTTTACCCATCCGGGACCGGGCCAGGCGCTCAGCGATAAACCCCGGGTCATCACCAAAGCATCTGTCATGGCCGCTGCTTTGGGCGCTTTTGGCTTGGTGTGTGGGGTCGTTGGCGCCTGGTTTTATGGCAAGGACACGGTTTGGGCGGTCGTGCTGATTGGCGGGGGGGCCCTCACCCTGCTTGGCATCGTCTATTTTGCCGCCTCCGTGTGGATTTGCCAACCGCCCACCATTTCGGCGCACCGCGTTTGCATGACGCGCGGATTGAGCAACACCCTAGGCTGGTCGCTGTTGGTCGCGGCACTGGCGACGGTTGAGACGGTTGCAATGTCGGCCGCGGCTTACGTGGACCGCGAAAATTTTCTGCCCACCAGCGCCACCAGCGCCGCCGTCGCGGCAGTGGTCTGGCTGACGCGTTTCATCGCCC
>JANNYX010000294.1:0-2156 GCA_031410295.1 Rhodoferax sp. | reverse complement strand
GTAGTCTAAAACTTGGGTTTGAAAGAACAAGCGGCCTTTGGCTTCGCGGTGGCTAGTGGCGTCTAAACGCAAGCCTTGCGTCATGTCCGCATCCTTGGCTGCCGCTAGGGCATCTAGTGAGCGACTGGTTTGGCGGGCATTCCGTGCCACTTCGGTCATGCCTTTTTTGTGACCGTCCAGCTCTTCGAGCACGATCATTGGCAGGAAGATGTCATGTTCCTCAAAACGGAACAGGCACATCGGGTCATGCATGAGGACATTGGTGTCCAGCACAAACAGCTTCGGCGAACCCAGATTTCTGGACTTGCGCGGACCCAGGATGGTTTTCAATTCCTTGTCCAGCGGTATGCCCTGGACCACCTGAGGGGGTGCGCCTGAGTCGGAATCCTGACGCTCGGCCCAGACACTGCTGGCGGCTGGCGCAGGAGCCGACGGGCGTCCGCGCAGGCTGGATCGCGCGGGTCTGCGCGCCGGTGCGACGCTTAAATCAGGCTCGTTGGCCGGAGCTTGACGGGCCAACGGATGACTCGCCATCGCGTTTTCTGGTTTTTTCGCATTTTTGGATCCCGTTCGCGCCGGTGCGTCAAAGGCAGTGTGCGTCAACAAGGCCGCGCGTTTGGTGGGAGCTGGAGGCAATGGCATGGTTATGGAGGGCTCGTGGTGGATCTGCAAAAGAGCGTGACAGGCGGTACCTGCGTCAATAAATGAAAAAGCCGCCTTGGCTTGATGGAGCCAAGGCGGCCTGTCTAAAAAACTCGGGGGGTGGATTCATCTGGTTCTGGCCCATTATGCATGGGCCCACGCCTGTTTTTCACCTTCGCGATGACACGGTAAATTCCGCCACAGTGTCGTGTTTGCGTGGAATAAGTGTGCCTGGCGCTCAAGCCGCTTTTTTCAGGGCTTTGACGGCTTTGAGTACTTCGTCAACATGGCCCGGGACTTTGAGCCCACGCCATTCGCCCTTGAGCAGTCCGTCGGCGCCGACGAGGAAAGTGCTGCGCTCGATGCCCTTGACTTTCTTGCCGTACATGATCTTGTTCTTGACGACGCCAAACATGTGGCACATCTTTTCTTCCGTGTCTGCGATCAATTCAAATGGCAATTCAAGTTTGCTCTTGAATTCGTCGTGCGATTTCATGTTGTCGCGCGAGACGCCAAACACAGTGGTCCCTGCCTTCACAAAATCCTTGTACTTGTCGCGGAACTGCATCGCTTCGGTGGTACAGCCCGGCGTGTTGTCCTTGGGATAAAAATAAAGCACCATGGCTTTGCCAAGGTGCGAGGTGTTGGTGACTTTGGTGCCGGAGGTGGCTTGGGCTTCGAATTCGGGGAGGGGTTTGTTGACAACTATCGCCATATATATTGCTTACGTCCTTCGTGCAAGTCGCTGAAAGCTGCTAATGCTGCTGGCTTGGGTGCTGAATGTCTCGGGCAACGTGGGCGCCATCATCTGGATGGAGTCCTTAGATGTCGCGGTGTCACAGGGGCCGATTTTACTCTGAAATACAAGTGTTTCCCTGTCAGACGAACTTCGAAGCACACATTTGCGGCTGATCAGCTTGCAAGTGGCTCAATCAACAAAGCCAGCATGACGTCGCGCCCTTCACCGGCCAGAATGTTGTAGGTCCGGCAGGCCGCTTGCGTGTCCATGGTTTCGATGCCGATGCGCCGCGCATAGAGCCCGGCCAACCAGGCCGGTTTGGGGAATTTGATGCGGGAGCCGCTGCCAAATATTACCAATTCAGGGCCCTGGTCCGCCAAAAGGTCGAAGTGCGCCGCCGACAAGTCGTCGTAACTGCTGCAGTCCCAGGCAAAACGTTGGCCTTTGGCGCCAATCACGACGCTGGCATGGATTTTTTCGCCATCGACACTGACCCACCCTGGCCCATACGCATTGATGGCCTGCAATTCGGACTTTTCTGGCTGAAATTTCATGGGAGGTTTGACGTGAGGACGCGGTCGCAAGAAGCATGCTGCACTGCACTAGAAGAGCGCAGAACTGTGGTCAAATTATAAGTTTCCCCGGGTGGTGTTGGCCAGTCGGCCACAAAACCAGCGTCATGTTCGGAGTAAGGCCCGGCGTAATGTTCGGCGCAATGTTCGGCGTGGTGTTTGGGGTATCGCTCTGCCTATTGTTTCAAGGTGTTTATGAAAAC